>CAYWIN010000112.1:0-6747 GCA_964458365.1 uncultured Propionibacteriaceae bacterium | reverse complement strand
GTGGAAATCGCGTCGGCAGCGTTGAGGGTGCCGATGACCGGTACCGAACCGATCACGTTGGCGAAAAGGTAGCGGCCCATGATGGTGGAGTTCTTTGCCCCCATCGCTCGGGCGGCTTCAATGTAGGTCGCCTCGCGGGCACTGACGGCGGTGTTTCGGACGACCCGGAAGTACTGCGGAATGTAGATGACCGTCAACGACAAGGCGGCGGCAACCACGCCTGAGGGAAGCAGATTCTTGAGCAGGAAGCCGAAAACGATGGCCAGCAGCAACGACGGGAAGGCGTACAGCGCATCCATGATCAGCACCAAGACGCGATCGACGCTGCGTCCAACGAAGCCAGACAAGAGCCCGAGCGGGACGCCAATCAGGGCCGACAAGATGACCGAAAGCAGAACCACAGACAGTGCGGTTTGGGCCCCCCACACCACTCGACTGAAGACGTCATAGAACAGGTCGTTGGTGCCGAAAAGGTGTTCAGGGCTCGGCGGTGCGGTCTTGGGG
The DNA here is from genome assembly GCA_964458365.1 of uncultured Propionibacteriaceae bacterium. Taxonomy (GTDB): domain Bacteria; phylum Actinomycetota; class Actinomycetes; order Propionibacteriales; family Propionibacteriaceae; genus Propionicimonas. Next base: position 6,243 of record CAYWIN010000112.1, on the reverse strand, counting down.
AACTTCACGCCATCAACCGAGTTTTGCGCGAACCCGTAGGGCGCAATCCATGGCGCAAAGACCGCCATGATGACGAATATCCCCACGATGACCAGACCGGAGGTCAGCAGCCAACGGGCCATGCCGGCGGTGTCTCGAATCGGGGCAAAAAAGGACCTCACGAGAACCTCACCCTCGGGTCGATCAGGGCATTGGCGATATCGACAATCACGCTGATGACTACCACGACCAGCGCAAAGAACGTCACGATTCCCTGCACAGCGATGTAGTCACGCGCCTCGATGTAGTGAACCAGCTGGGTGCCCAACCCTGGCCAGTTGAAAGTGTTCTCTGTGAGCACGGCCCCACCCAGCAGCATGGCCGCTTGGAGGCCGATCACTGTCACTACGGGAACCAGTGCATTGCGGAAAGCGTGGGCGCGCACCACCCGCTTTTCCGGGATTCCGCGGGCACGAGCTGCCTCGACATAGTCCGATTGCAGGGTGTGGAGCACGTTCACTCGAACCAGCCGAATGAAGACTCCGCTGATCAGCAAACCGAGAGTGAAAGCGGGCAAGATGTGGTGCACGAGGATGTCTCCAAAGGCAGGCAAGTTGCCTTGGAGAAGTGAGTCGAACAGCAATATGTGAGTGATCGGGTCACTGGCCACGGTGAACTGGGTGCGCGGGTCAGCGATGCCCGAGGTGGGCAGGCCCAGCGGCCGAGCGACCCACATTTGCATCAGCAAGCCGACGAAGAAGACCGGTGCGGCGTAGGTGATGATGCCGAACAGTCGGATGCCGACGTCACGCCCCGAATCCCGCGAGCGTCCGGCGCGCAATCCCAGCGGGATTCCGATCAGCAAAGCGACGAGGAAAGCCGCCAACGTCAAGGTCAGTGTGGCGCCGCCGTTGTCGCGGATGATTTCGATCACCGGACGGTTGTCGGCGATTGTCGATCCGAAGTCGAGGCGCAGCACCTGCCACAGGTATTCGAAGTACTGGACGATCAATGGACGGTTCAGGCCCAAGGCATCCTTTCGGGCCTCGATCACCGCGGGGTCGAGCTTGCCGCCAACGGCGGCGCTGATCGGGTCCCCCGGTGCCACGCGCAACAAAAGGAAAACCATGGTCAGCAGCACCAGCATCATCGGCAGAATCAGCAAGATGCGCTGGATGATGTAGCGGGGCAGCGAGCCGCGAGACACGCGTCCTCCCCTTCAAGGTCAGGTCGCGGGCCCCGCCGCCCACCATCTGGTGGTGGACGGCAGAGCCCGCGAAGGTGTGGATTAGGCGGACTTGGAAACTGCCCACAGTCGGAAGATGTAGGTCGGATCAAGGGTTTCTTGGACCCCCACCATCTTCTTGTTTGCGACTGCGGAGTTCTTTCCATTCCAGCTGGGGAGCACCGGCACGTCCTGGGCAACAATGTCCTGGATTTCTCCGATGGTCTTGTCACGTTTGGTGGTGTCGGTTTCGCCGAGCTGCTGGGTCAACAGTGCGTTGACTTTGGCATTCGAGTAGCCGTTCTTGAAGAAGCCGCCATCCCGCAGGAAGGGTGTCAGGTAGTTGTCGGCGTCCAAGAAGTCCGGGAACCAGCCCAAAATGAACAGGTCGTAGGCCTTCTGCTTGTACAAGGTCTGGTACTGCTCCCATTCCGCGCTTTGAAGCGTGGGCTGGAAAAGACCTGACTTCTTGAGTTGGTCGGCAACCTGGTTGGCCTCATCCACGGTGTTGGGCCCGTAGTGGGTTGGGGTGTAGCCCAAGGTGATCTTGACCGGAGTTGTGATCCCGGCATCCTTGAGGACCTTCTTGGCTGCCGCCACATTCGGGCTGGCACCGTAGACATCTTTGAAGGAGTTCTTCTGCCCGGCGAAGCCCGGAGGCACCAGCGAGTAGGACGGAACGACCGTTCCGTCGTAGGAGTCCGTCGCGATGGCTTGCCGGTCAATGATGTAGGCCGCAGCCTTGCGAATCGCGGCCTGCTTGCCCACCGGCGTCGTGGTCTGCCAGACCCAGTACCGGAAGGACGATCCCTCGCCGTTGATCACGTTGAGTTGGCCCTTGGTGCCGATGTCGTTGTAGTCAGTCGGGGTGAGTTCCCGCCATGCGATATCGACTTCGCCATTCTCCACAGCTTGGCGCAGCGGGGAGGCGTCCTTGTAGAACTTCATGAACACCTGCGAAGCCTGCGCTTTGCGGTCACCGTTGTAGGTCGGATTCGCCTTCAACACGGTTTGGTCGCCCTTGGTGTAGGACGCCAGCGTGTACGGTCCCGAACCCACAACCTGGGCGTCAGGGAGAAGCTTGTCAGCCGGGAAGACCTCTTCATCAACGATCGATGACGCTGCGGTGGTCAAGACCTTAAGGAAGGTCAGGTCCGGTTTGTTCAGATGGAAGATCACCGTCATCGGGTCGGGAGTGTCGATGGCTCCACTGGCCAGAGCCTGGGCCTTCGTGTCGCCGTTGGAGATCGAGCCCAGCAGGCTTGAAGCCCCGTTCGGGTCGTTGATCTTCAGGTTGCGTTCGAAGGAGAACTTCACATCCGAGCTGGTCAGATCGTGACCGTTGGAGAACTTCTGGCCTTCTTTGAGTTTGCAGGTGATGGTCTTTGCATTGTTGTAGGTGCAGCTCGACGCGGCGTCGGGTACGGCGTTACTCGAGTTGGCCGGAACGACCATCAGCTGTTGGAAGATGGAGTACTGCAAGTTCCAGGATGCGATGTCGTAGGAACCGGCAGGGTCGACGGCGGTGACTGTCTCGGTGGTTCCAAGGATGTAGTCACCTTTTCCACCGGATGGCTGGCCTGCGCAAGCGGTTAGCGTCAGTGCTAACGCCAGGCCGCCGCCCAACAGCCCAGTTGTTGACTTTTTCAGCATGAGCCCTCACAAGAGAGTTGAAACGGCCCCAGAATTGAGGCAGGAGCCAGGGCGCTCTGGCTCCACAATGAGAACGGTAGCCCTCGGGGTCTTAATTGGGGAGCTTTCTGGTTAAGGAAAGCTCGGCAGTTCTACGATTTTGGCCCTGACAACGCTGGATGAGTGCCCCAGATGGGCTTACGAGGCGGCTCGCGGGGAGAATTTCTTCGACTTGTCATCTGTTGAATGGGTGGGTTGGCGACTCTGTGCAGGACAATCAAGTGAGCCGAAATATTCCGGAAACAGGATTCTTGGGTTGCTTTAAGAAGCTGCTTAGGTCTGCCCGGTACTGTTCGGCGAGGTCAGCCTGACCGGGTTCCCTCGTGGAGCCTCAGCCATTTCCTCTGACAGGAGGAGGATCAGATGAGCCGCGAGCTCGCCCCCGGTGGCCAACCTCGCAGCCCCTTGCGTATTGCTTGGGCGTCCCTTGCTGTGCCGCTGATTCTGGCCGGTTGTGCCACCTCAGCTCCCGCCGCTCCGAGACTTCCGCAGGTTCCGGCAAGCCCGGCTGCGAACATCGTGCTGCCGTCCGTGGTGCCACCACCGGCGACCCCGATCGATCCCTTGGCGGCACTATCGGCGAAGGACCGCAAAGTCTTCAAGGCGTGCATGACTAAGACCATTCGTCCGTCATCTGGCGGGAGCTGCGCCAAGTTGGTGTTGACGAAGTTGAAGGCCTATGGGTTCTACTCCAGCAAGGTTGGTAGCTCTATCAATGTGGCTGGTGCAAACGCGATCTTGAACTACCAGCGTTCGCGCGGCCTCGAAGCAACGGCTTCGACCACAAAGCAAACCTGGATTGCCCTGGCCACTAACGCACCCGCGATGCCGAAGGTGCTGCCGCCCAAGTGCACCACCACCCCCGGCGTGATTCTGTGCGTCGATCAGGCACAGCGCCGTCTGTTCTGGATCAAAAACGGCAAAGTCGTCAAGACCTTCAAGGTGCGCCTTGGCGGATGGAATTTCCATCCAAAGACTCACGAATGGCGGGTCTTCCCCACCGCGAACGGCACCTGGAAGGTGTTCTCCAAGCAGGTGAGCCCCGCCTCAGACAACTATGGTTCGGGCGCGATGCCGTATTCCACCATGTTCCATTCGGACATGTACGTGCACTATTCGCCGGGTTTCCACTCCGACGGTTACGCCAAGTCCAGCCATGGCTGTGTGAATATCGGGCAGATCAGCGAAGCACAGTGGATCTTCAAGAACACCCCGATCGGTGCGCCGGTTTACATCTATTCGCCGAAGGTTGCCTCGGCGAATTCGACGACGCAGGGCTGACCAGCCTCGGGGTGGTCTGTGCTCCTCTGGTTGGCTACGCCGTGACAGAATCCCGACATGGGTGACCTCGGTTTTTCGCTTGCTGCCACGATCACGGGCACTGATGCGCCGGGACTACTGACCAAAGTGATGTCGGCGATCGCGTCCACCCAAGCCGAAATCTTGGACCTGGAGCAGACCGTGGTGCGCGGACAGCTGAGCATCGGGGTTCTTCTGAGCGTGCCGTCGTCCGGCCATGATGAGTTAGAGGATCGCCTGGCAGGGGCATGCGCTCGAGCCGGTTTGTCTGTCTCCATCACCGAGGGCATTGGTGACAATCCCGAGCGGCACCAGCGCGTCATTGTGACGATTCTGGGACGCCCGCTGCTCACCAGCCACGTCGCGGTCACTACGGGGGTCATCGCCGAACACGGCGGAAATATTGACCGGAGCCGTCGGCTTTCGCGGACTCCTCTGACGAGCCTGGAGTTTTGGGTTTCTGGCGCGGACGTGGCAGCCCTTCGTCCGGCGCTGGTGACCGCTGCGGCCGAAGCCGGATTCGATGTGTCAGTTTCGCCAGCCGGGTTGGCTCGCCAAGGCCGCCGCCTGGTGGTGATGGATGTCGATTCGACCCTCATCCGGGATGAAGTGATCGAGTTACTCGCTGCTCACGCCGGATGCGCCGACGATGTCGCACGGGTCACGGAGCAAGCCATGCGCGGCGAGTTGGATTTCGCGGAGAGCCTGCGTGCCCGGGTGAAGTGCCTGGCCGGGCTCCCCGTTTCGGTATTCGATCAAGTTCGTGACGAGCTGCGCCTCACACCCGGTGCCCGGACGCTGGTGGCCACCTTGCGTGATTTGGGTCTGTCCATCGGTGTGGTTTCCGGCGGTTTCGCTGAAGTGGTCGGGCCGTTGGCCGCAGAGCTGGGTATCACCTATGTGCATGCCAACCGCCTCGAGGTTGTCGATGGGCGGCTGACCGGGAGAGTTTCGGGTGCGATTGTCGACCGAGCCGCGAAAGCCGCGAAACTCAAACAGTGGGCGGCTGCGGAGGGGCTTCCGCTGTCGCGAACGATCGCTATCGGTGACGGCGCCAATGATCTGGACATGTTGGCAGCTGCTGGGCTGGGGATCGCCTTCAACGCCAAACCTGCCGTGCGAGCCTCGGCCGACACTGCCCTCAACTTGCCCTATCTCGACGCCGTGTTGTTCCTCCTGGGGTTGTCACGGGAGGAAGTGGAGGATGCTGCGGCTGCCCGGATTGAGCGTTCCTAGGTGCGTCTGCCTGGCCACGGGTCGGGTCCGAATGATCGACATTTGGATGGCTTTGTGATGGTCTGGCTCGGTGAAGGTCGTGCTCGCCCCCGATTCGTTTACCGGCTCGATGAGTGCCGCTCAGGCTGCGGCCGCCATGGCCGAGGGAGTCCGTCAAGCCGATCCGACCGCCGACGTGGTCGAGTGTCCGATGGCCGACGGTGGCGAGGGAACTTTGGCCGTGGTTGCGGGACCACTTCGCGCCCGCATGGTGCCGGTTCGCACCTTGGATGCCTACCGGCGTCCGATCACCGCAACCTATGGACTGACTGCTGACGGGCTGGCCGTCATTGAGGCGGCCCGAGTGGTGGGTTTGGGCCTGACGGCTCCGAATACTCGACAAATTGAGCGCGCCACCAGCCTGGGTTTGGGGCGGTTGATCGGTTCGGCGCTTGAGCACAAGGCCAGCACGATCATCGTGGGTTTGGGAGGAACCGCCACCTGCGATGGGGGAGCGGGGCTCTTGGTGGGAATGGGGACGCTCCTGCGGGATGCCGATGGTGCAGAAGTGTCAGCCGACCCACTCGGTTTGGCGCAGCTGGATCGGGTTGACTTCTCTGGTTTGGACGAGCGCCTTCGCGATGTGGAGCTGATCGCGGCGACGGATGTCACCCATCGGTTGTTAGGCGAGCACGGTGCGGCAAGGGTCTTCGCGCCACAGAAGGGTGCACGACCCGAACAGGTGCCGTGGTTGGACGGCGTGCTAAGCCGTTTCGCTGACGCGTGGCGAGCTGCCGGTGCTGAACCGGTGGCCGATCGGGCAGGTTCGGGAG
>CAYWIN010000111.1:0-6747 GCA_964458365.1 uncultured Propionibacteriaceae bacterium | reverse complement strand
CTGACACCAGCACGCACGCCCTAGACTTGGCCGCGCCTCTGGTGAAAGGAAAACGCAGTGAGCATCCTGTCCAGCGTCCCCATGGCGCCCCGCGATCCGATTTTGGGTCTGACGGAAGCCTTCGTCGCAGATACTCGGACAGACAAGGTAAACCTTGGCGTCGGGGTGTATCTCGGTGAGGACGGCAAAGTTCCGCTGCTGGGCTGTGTCCAGCAGGCCGAGGCCCAATTGGCGCAGAACCCCACTCCTCGGGGGTATCTCCCCATTGATGGATTGAAGGCATACAACGACGGAGTCCGTGGGTTGATCTTCGGAGCTGACCACGAACTGGTGGTGAATTCGCGCGTCGTGACGATTCAGGGCCTTGGTGGTACCGGCGGGCTGAGGATCGGAGCCGAGTTCCTGAAGTCACTTTCGGCGAAAAAGGTACTGCTGTCTTCGCCGTCGTGGGAGAACCATCAGGGGATCTTCACTCAGGCAGGGTTTGAGATTGCCCGATATCGCTACTACGACTCGCAGGCCGGTGGGGTCGATATCGACGGCATGCTTGCCGATCTCGCGGCTGCGGAGCCAGGCACGGTCGTGGTCCTCCACGCGTGTTGCCACAATCCGACCGGCTATGACCTCAGCGCCGCCCAATGGGCACAGGTCGCTGAGGTCGTGGTCAACCGAGGTTTGGTCCCGTTCCTGGATTTGGCCTATCAGGGCTTTGCTCAGGGGCTCGACGCCGACCGCGCCGCAGTGATGCTTTTCGCCGGTTTGGGGATTCCCGTGCTGGTTGCCTCCTCGTTTTCCAAGAGCTTCAGCCTGTACGGGGAACGGGTAGGTGCGTTGAGCGTGATCAATGCTGACGCTGATGAAGCTGCGCGGGTCTTGTCTCAGATCAAGGTCATCATCCGAACGATCTACTCCAACCCTCCGACTCATGGCGCGGCGGTGGTGTCCACTGTGCTTTCTGATCCTGCCTTGCGCGCCCAGTGGGAAGCCGAGCTGGCTGAGATGAGGATCCGAATCCGGGACTTGCGGGCGGCTTTGGCCGGCGCGCTGAGCGGTCTGGTTGACGACCGTAGTTTTGGCTTCATTACCGAACAGGTGGGCATGTTCAGCTATTCGGGTTTGAGCGCCGAGCAGATGCAGCGTCTGCGCAGCGAGCATGCGGTTTATGGCACAGATGCTGGCCGGATTTGTGTGGCCGCCCTGAACCCGAACAATGTCGACAAGGTGGCCGCGGCGATCGCGGCAGTGCTGTGAGGCCAGCGATTTCCTACCAAAGGGGTTTGCAACCATGACTCGGACGCTGTTCGTCACTACGGCGTTGCCTTATGCAAACGCCCCCTTCCATATCGGTCACATGATGGAGTACATCCAGGCCGACATTTGGGTGCGTTACCAGCGGATGCGTGGCGCCAAGGTGTACTTCGTCGGGGCCGACGACGCTCATGGTGCGCCGATCATGATCGCGGCTGAGGCGGCTGGTCTGACCCCTCAAGAGTTCGTGGCGGGAATTGCTGCCGGACGAAAGGAGTATTTGGACGGGTTCCGGATCTCCTTCGACAACTGGCATTCCACCGACAGCTCTGAGAACAAGGAGCTGGCCCAGTCGATCTATCTGGCCTTGTCTGAAGCAGGGTTCATTGATGTTCGCGACGTCGAGCAGTTCTTTGATCCAGTCAAAGGCATGTTCCTGCCTGATCGCTATATCAAGGGGACCTGTCCGAAGTGTGGTGCCGCTGACCAGTACGGCGATTCTTGCGAGAACTGCAGTGCGGTTTATGCGCCGACTGACCTGAAGAATCCATATTCGGCGTTGTCAGGGGCCACACCAGAGTTGCGCAGCAGTGAGCACTACTTCTTTCGGCTCTCAGACCCGCGTTGTGTGGAATACCTCAGGCAATGGACCCAAGACGGGAAGCTCCAGCCAGAAGTGGCCAACAAGGTCCGCGAGTGGTTCGTCACCGACGAGGACGGCAATGGGGGACTGTCCGACTGGGATATCTCCCGGGACGCGCCTTACTTCGGGATCGAGATCCCGGGGGTACCGGGCAAATACTTCTACGTCTGGTTGGATGCGCCGATTGGCTACCTGGCCTCCCTGGTGAGTCTGTTTGCAAAGCAGGGTCGGGATGCTGAGGCGTTCCTGGCCGACCCTGAGGTGGAGCAGATTCACTTCATCGGCAAGGACATCATCTATTTCCACACACTGTTCTGGCCTGCGATGCTGCACTTCTCCGGACGCAAGGTTCCCAGCAACGTCTACGTTCACGGCTTCATCACCGTCAGCGAAGAGAAGATGAGTAAGAGCCGGGGAACCGGAATCAGTCCGCTGCGATACCTCGAGTTGGGTTTGAACCCCGACTGGTTGCGCTACTACATCGCCGCCAAGCTCAACTCTCATGTCGAGGATGTCGATTTCACTGCGGATGACTTTGTCACTCGGGTGAACGCGGATCTCGTCGGCAAATACGTGAATATCGCCAGCCGGGTGTCGGGGTTCTTGTCCAAGCGGTTCGACGGGCGACTGTCGGCCGAGCTTGGCGCCGAGGGGGAAGCATTGCTTGCCCAACTGCATGCTCGAGTGCCGGTGGTGGCCGACCTTTATGAGGCGCGCGAGTTCGGTAAGGCGGTGCGCGAGATCATGGCGCTGGCCGACGTTGTCAACGCCTATATCGAGGCACATAAGCCGTGGGAGTTGGCCAAAGTCGACGGCGCCGATGCTCCTCTGCACCAGGTGTGCACGACGGGCATCGAGGCATTCCGGGTACTCACGGTCCTGCTGGCGCCGGTTCTGCCGGGCACGGCCGACGCTGTGGCCCGCTTCCTTGAGGTGCCGACCTTCGCCTGGAATGACGCCTCGACCGTGCTGGGGCCGGTGAAGATCGGTCGCTATCAGCACTTGATGCAGCGAGTGGATGCCGATCGGGTCGAGCAGCTTTTTGAGCCCGCTGCTGCGCCGGCGGAAGCTGTCGAAGAGGCGCCTGCTGCCCCGGGTGGGGAGCTGATTGCCGACCAGATCGACATCGGGGCCTTTTCCGCTGTGGACCTGCGGGTGGCCCGGATTGTTTCGGCCAGCGCCGTCGAGGGGAGCTCCAAGTTACTTCGGTTAGTGCTGGATGTGGGGGAGTCTGGTCCGCGCACGGTCTTTTCCGGAATCTCCGCGGTCTATCGTCCCGAGGACTTGGTAGATCGGCTGACGATCATGGTGGCGAATCTGGCGCCGCGCAAGATGCGATTCGGGGTGAGCGAGGGGATGGTTCTCGCTGCGGCTCATGCCGACGAGTCGACGACCCCGGGCATCTTCTTGTTGAGCCCGGATTCCGGGGCGACCCCCGGTATGCGGGTGCACTGACCAAGGCTGGGCGTCGGTTCGACTCGCCCAGCCATTACCCGTACAATCTGGTTCTTGGTGGCCAGCACCCGCTGTTCCATGCCCTTGGGCATGTAACGCGAATCCATGGTCACCACGAAGGGCAATAGCTCAATTGGCAGAGCAGCGGTCTCCAAAACCGCAGGTTGGGGGTTCAAGTCCCTCTTGCCCTGCTGGGCAGCCGTTTCGCGACGACCGGCCAGCACCACCCACGACAGCGAGAGTGAAGGACGGCCCCGTGGCGGACGAACCGGAGTTGGCGGATGCCGATGTCCCTGGCGACCCCACCGCCGACGAGCTCGACCTGGAGGCCATGGGGCTGGAGGACGTGGAGCTGACCGAGGAGGAGCAGGTCGCCCTGGCCGCGGCGAAGGCTCGTCCGGTCCGCCGGAGCGAGGGTGCGGAGCCGTCCACCAAGGGCCGCCCGACGCCTCGACAGCGGCGCGCCAAGCCGGGCGAGGAGCGCCGGCGCACCACGCCGGTCCAGTTCGTCCGCGAGTCCGTGGCCGAGCTCAAGAAGGTGGTCTGGCCCACCGGCAGCCAGCTCCAGCAGTACTTCGTCGTGGTTCTGGTCTTCGTGCTGATCATGATCGCCATCGTGTCCGTGCTGGACCTCGGCTTCGGCACGCTCATGTTGAAGCTGCTGGGCTGACGAACGAGGAAGCGAGTTTTGGACGTGACTGAGAACACCCCGCCCACCGACGACTTCGGCGCGGACGACATCGAGATCGACCTCGGCCTGCCCGAGGTCGGTACCGAGGACGACATCGAGCTGAACCTCGACTTCGGCGGACCGTCCGACACCGACACCGACGACATGCTGCGGAATCTCGGCGAGGTCGAGCCCGAGGACTCCACCGTCCCGGCGGTGCTCGACACCGACGAGGAGGCCGTCCTCGAGGAACTCCGCACCCAGCTGCGCAGCCAGGTCGGCGACTGGTACGTCATCCACACCTACTCCGGCATGGAGAACCGGGTGAAGCAGAACCTGGACAACAGGGTGAAGACGCTCGGCATGGAGGACTACATCTACGAGGCCGTCGTGCCCACCGAAGAGGTCATCGAGACCCGCAACGGCGCGCGCAAGTCGGTCACCCGGACCGTGCTGCCCGGCTACGTGCTGGTGCGCATGGAGCTCACGGACGCCTCGTGGGCCGCCGTCCGGCACACCCCGTCGGTCACCGGGTTCGTCGCCCACGCGAACGCCCCGGTCCCGCTGAGCCTGGACGAGGTCGAGAAGATGCTCGCCCCGGCCGCGCTGGCCCGCGCGGCCGCCGCCTCCACCGGTCCCAAGCGGACGAACAAGAAGATCGAGATCGCCGACTTCAAGGTCGGTGACTCCGTCATGGTGGTCCAGGGCCCCTTCGCCGGGGTGCACGCCACCATCACCGAGATCAATGCGAACAGCCAGCGGCTCAAGGCGCTGGTCGAGATCCTCGGCCGGGAGACCCCGGTCGACCTGACGCTCGGCCAGATCCAGAAGGTCTAGGCGCTCGCATCGCCGTCGGCCACCCGGTCGGTCGGCACAAGAGGAACAACCAGAAGGACCCAACCAAGAATGCCTCCCAAGAAGAAAGTGGCCGCCATCGTCAAGGTGGCCCTGAACGCGGGCGCGGCTACTCCGGCACCGCCGGTCGGCACCGCGCTCGGCCCGCACGGCGTGAACATCATGGAGTTCTGCAAGCGGTACAACGCCGAGACCGAGGCGATGCGCGGCAATGTGATCCCAGTTGAGATCACCATCTACGAAGACCGCACATTCACCTTCATCACGAAGACTCCGCCAGCCGCGGAGCTGATCAAGAAGGCCGCGGGGATCCCCGGTGGCTCAGGGCGTCCGCATACCGATTTTGTGGGCTCCATCACTTCTGATCAGGTGCGTGAAATCGCTCAGACCAAAATGCCTGACCTCAATGCCAACGACATCGACGCTGCGATGAAGATCGTGGCCGGCACCGCCCGGTCCATGGGCGTCAAGGTCGAAGGTTAAGAAACAAACCATCCATCGTGGGAGGGCTTCGGCCCGCACCACAACTGGCACTGGGCTCATACGAGAGCCCTGAAACCACAAGGAGACCAGATATGAAGCGAAGCAAGGCCTACCGGGCGACCGCAGAGAAGATCGACGCCGACCAGTTGTACAGCCCGTTGGCTGCTCTGGAACTGGCTAAGGGCGGCGCCTCGGCGAAATTTGACGAAACGATCGAGGTTGTCATGCGCTTAGGCGTTGATCCTCGTAAGGCCGACCAGATGGTACGTGGCACGGTCAACCTTCCCAACGGCACGGGCAAGACCTCTCGGGTCCTGGTCTTCGCCACCGGAGAGAAGGCGAATGAGGCCATCGAGGCTGGCGCAGACGAGGTCGGTGCCGATGAACTCATTGACAAGGTTTCCAAGGGATACCTCGATTTCGACGCGGTTGTGGCGACTCCCGACCTGATGGGCAAAGTTGGTCGCCTGGGTCGGGTGTTGGGTCCGCGCGGCCTGATGCCGAACCCGAAGACGGGAACGGTCACGATGGATGTGGCAAAAGCTGTCACCGACATCAAGGGCGGCAAGATCGAGTTCCGCGTCGACCGCCACGCCAACCTGCACTTCATCGTGGGCAAGGCTTCCTTTGGCATCGAGCAGCTTTCGGAGAACTACTACGCTGCTCTCGACGAGGTCCTGCGCCTGAAGCCGAACGCGTCTAAAGGCCGTTACCTGCGCAAGATCACGGTGTCTTCAACCATGGGGCCGGGTGTCCAGATTGATCCGACCAAGGTGAAGGTCGACGCCGAGTGATCTTTTGATCGTTGATTGCCGGTCCGTCCCCAAGGGGGCGGGCCGGCATTTGCGTTTTTCCCTGTGGGGATCGGTTTCGATTTGGTGGGCGCCGGTGCCGGTGCGTAGACTGCTCACGACCGAAGACCGCTGGTGTGATCCTTGGTCCGACCAGATCATCTGTATTTGATCGGATCCGGAATCGGTAAAACCCGCGCAGGTAATCGCAGGGCCCTGACAGGCCCTCCCCGGTTCGCCTGCGTACCGGGGTTTTTTGCTGCCTGGGGTCTTTGGCACGTGAAGAGAAGTGGGAAGGAGACCCATGGCGAGGCCGGATAAGGCAGCCGCTGTCGCGGAGTTGACCGAGCAGTTCAACACCGCTACTGCCGCTGTGCTGACCGAGTACCGCGGACTCACCGTTGCTGACCTGAAAGAACTACGCAGGTCGCTCGGTGCCGACGCTAGCTACGCCGTGACGAAGAACACGCTGACCATGATTGCTGCCCGCGAAGCGGGTATTGAGGGACTGGATGACTCGCTCACCGGTCCCACGGCGATCGCATTTATCCGCGGTGACGTTGCCACCGTGGCGAAGGGTCTTCGTGACTTCGCCAAGGCGC
>CAYWIN010000110.1:0-6907 GCA_964458365.1 uncultured Propionibacteriaceae bacterium | reverse complement strand
GGTCAGCCTCAACATCTGCCGGGAGAAAGGAACGTTCCAGGCTCAAGGCACATCCAAAGACGGCATCAGGCCAGATGATCTCGGCCAGAGTCTGACCGAGATCATCACCGCCACGAAATCCGTCTTGCTCCACCGAGCTAAACCCATCCCCTGGCACCCCCGCCAACGGGCCAGCAAGATGCGGCTCGGCGGCGATCAGATCCCGGGTGCGAACCAAGGCAAAGAGTCGTGCCGGCTGATCCCAACCCAGCTTTCCAACGTGCCGCTCCACCTCGATGAGGGCGGCTTCCAATGCCTGGCTCGTCATTTGCAGCCCGGGACGCCCGCAGCGGTCTTGGCATTGTTCAGAGCCTGAAGGTCCTGGATTGCACCATCAAGATCATCTACAGCAACAAGCCGCATTCCGGCCGGAACAGTCGTCACGTTCTGACAGTTCGATTTCGGAAGCAAAAACACCGTGGCTCCATCTCGCGCCGCCGCAGCCAATTTCTCCTCGATGCCCCCGATGGCACCCACCTTGCCGTCAGCGCTCATCGTTCCGGTTCCCGCCACGGTTCGACCCTTGGCGAGATCTCCCGGCGTCAGGCGGTCGTAGGTCGCCAAAGCGAACATCAATCCCGCACTCGAACCTCCCACACCCGGATCGACCGCAAAGGTCACGCTGGGTTGGTAGAGGTAACCCGTCGTCAGATCGATGCCCACCGCGGGATCATCGGGGGCGACCACACTTGCTTTGGTGGTCACCGTCGCGGCCATCGTCCGACCGTTCCGGATGATCGTAAAGGTCACCTTCTGCCCGATTTGGTGCTTGCGGATGGCCGCGGAGACCTCAGCGGGGGTTTTCACCGCAACCCCGTCAACAGCGGCGATGAGATCTCCCGGCTGCAAAAAATCGGCGGCAGCACCGGATGTTTGTACCGACTGAACCATAGGCAGTTCCCGCACCGGACGATCCGCAGCGCGCAGCGCAGCAACCACTGCGGTGGATTGAGACTGCGACATCAACACCGACTCGTGACTGTTCACCTCACTGGCTGATGTACCGCGTGGATAAACCGCCACCCTCGGGATCACTTGACGGGTCTGCATCCAGTAAGAGATCAACACTTCAGGAAGACTCAGATTGCTGTCCGGAGCGGTGACCGAGATCGTAGTCATGCGCAGTTCGCCGTTCACCGGATAGGTGCGTGTTCCGCTGATCGAGATGGCTTCCTTGCCATCAATCTTGCCCAGCAGGTTGTAGGTCGCCCCCGGTGCCCAGATCACATACGGCACCGGCACCAGCGCAATAACGGCAGCCAAGACCACGAACAACACCGCTGATAGCGCCGCCGTCCAGGTCTGCTTGGTCATCCCCACCTCCGCATGAAATCGCTCGCGAAGTGAACCCTACCTGGTTGGGGCAGAACTCACCGCCTCCTACCAGAGGGCTTGGCATGTGGGCGACAATGGATATCCACTCGACGAATGGAGTACGCCCGTGAGCGATCCGAATGGTTTCGGTTTCGGCCCCGGCTCGCCCGATGACGAAGAAGCGCTGCGTCGTTTCTTGGCTCAGTTCGGGCTCGTCTCCGATGACGGCGCGCCCATCGATCCCGAACAGCTCATGCAACGCCTGCAATCGGTGATGGCGGCAATGAACACCCAACTGGCCGGATATGGAGCAGCCGACGCCACCAGCGGCATGAACTGGGGTTTTACCAAGGACCTGGTTCAACGCACCATTGAGCACGCCGGCGACGATCCGGCCCCCACGTCGGCTCAGCAAGGCAAGATCCGCGATGCTGTCGCGCTAGCGGATCTGTGGCTGGATGACGAAATCGCATTCACCCGCCTGAGCGCACTGCCCGCCGGATGGAGCCGCCAACAATGGCTGGACCATTCCTTCGCCACCTGGCAGTCGCTGGTGCAACCGGTGATCAGCGCCCTTTCCGTTGCGCTGCGCGCGCTGATGAGCAACGGTCAGCCACCCGGCGCCGAGCCCATGCTTCGGCTGGCCGTTTCGAGCATGTTTTCGGCGCAGGTCTCTCAATCGCTGGCAAAACTCGCCACCACTGTGCTCACCGGCAGCGATTTGGGTCTGCCGGTCAGTGACGAAGCCCGGGTATGCCTCCTGCCGACCAACATCGAGAGCTTTGCCGAAGGACTCGACAACGACGCCGACGACATTTTGTTGTACTTCGCCGTCCGCGAGACAGCGCGTCAACGCCTCTTCGCGGCCGTCCCGTGGTTGGCTCCTCAGCTCTTGGCATTGATTGAGCACTACGCCCGCGACATCACGATCGACACCGACGCCCTCGAACAGGCTTTGGAAGATCAGCTCAATGCCGTCACCAACATCACCGACCTTGAACAGGCCGGCAATGCGGTGGCCCGGTCTCTCTTTGCCCCCCAGCGCACCGCCGAACAAGACGAGGTCTTGGGCCGACTGGAAACACTGCTGGCATTGGTTGAAGGCTGGGTAGATGAGGTCACCGCTCGAGTCACGGCTTCCCGGATGCCCGCTGCTGCCGGGCTGACCGAAATGCTGCGCAGACGGCGCGTTTCGGGAGGACCCGCCGAAACGGCATTCAAGAATTTGGTCGGTTTGGAACTTCGCCCCCGGCGAACCAGGGATGCCGAAAACCTGTGGGCGGCGGTCCGTGCCAGCCGAGAAAACTCAGGCCGGGATGCTTTGTGGGCACACCCCGACTTGGTGCCGGACGCCGACGCCCTCGACGACCCGCTCGGCTTTGCGGAGCGACCGGACGGATCGAAGGCCCCTGACGAGCTCGACACCGAACTTGCCCGGCTACTTGACGAAGAGAACGGCCCGTCCGGCAGCTAGCTTCGTTCGTCGGATTCTGCGCTGTCGCCCGCGTCAACGTCGACCTGCGCACCCGGCCCGGCTCCGGCCCGAACGCCGTGTTCATAGCCGAACAAAAAAGCCCTCGCTTCCGCACGGCGCGGATACCGATCCAAAAGCCCGTGGAAGGCGGCAGAGTGGTTTGCCTCCAGCAGATGAGCAGTCTCGTGCAGAATCACATAGTCGACTACCCAATCTGGCATCGTGCGTAGTCGGGACGACAATCGGATCACTCCGGTGTCCGGGCTGCACGACCCCCAGCGCCTATTCTGATTGGTGACCCATCGCACTTGGGTCTGCGGCATCTCGACCCCACTGATCGGAAAAATGTAGGTCTGGTACAAGGCTGCAGCGCGCGTCAGGAGCTCCGCGTCACCGAACCGGGCAGCACGCCGAGCTTCGGTGCGGAGAAAGCGCTCGACCAGTGGCGGAATCAGTTCGGCTTCTTGCATTTTGCTCAGCCGACTCGGAACCAACGCCACCAGCTGGCCCCCTTCTCGAAAGACCGTCAACGTGCGGCGGCGGCGCGTGCTGCGTCGCACCTCAACATCTCCACGATCGAACATGTCCGAACCATACGGCAGCTCACCGACGCTGGGTTGACCGCCCAGGACGCTGGGCACTAGTTTCTTCGTTGAGGCCCCCAGAGGTCGGTCTGCTAGCAGGGGAAGGCAAGCAGATCCGAACCTGGGGGTCCTCACTTTCTCCACCCAAAGTTGGCTTTTACGCCTGCCGAGTAGGCATAGACTGAGCGCGGCAACCGTAAACCGAGCCCACTCAAGGGCAAAGCCGAACTACAGGAGGATTACGTGGCCGAGGACACCTATACAGGCTCCTTCTACTGCGTCAAGTGCAAGGACCATCGTGACGCCACCGGAGGCATCACGGTCAATGACAAAGGGACGCGGATCGCGAAAGCAAAGTGCCCAGTGTGCGGCACCAACCTCACCCGGTTCCTGCCCAAAGCCTGAACCGCCGAACCTGGATGCCGGTCCCCTTCAGGGGATCGGCATCCTGCATTTCTGCGACAATCCACCCGTCTCACTCGGCAGCGCTGCCGCAGATTGGTGTTGCCCGAGTGTTGTCCACTCTTGCGATCCCCGATCACCCACCAGCAAGCTCGTAGTCGTGACATTCCCGCACGACGAACCCCTTTGCCTGCGCCACCCCACCGTCACCTTCTGGCGCAGCCCCGACACTCTTCAAATGGGCGAGGGCTCCAGTGGGGTACTCCTCAATCACGTCCCACCCGCGGTGGCCGACGCCGTCGAGCTGCTCAATGCCCCACGAACCCGGACCGAGATTGCCCAACGGCTCCCCCACCTCGACGGCGCATGGCTGGACTGGCTCTACGCACATTTGAGCAGTGCAGGCCTGCTCCGATCTGCCACCGAAAGAACCTCGGGTGTCATCCGTGTGGTCGGCAATGGAACGCTCGCCCGCGACTTATCCACCGCGCTGAGCAATGTCGGAATTCGCACCTCAACACAGCCTTCACATGCCACCGAGCTCGGCCCGGGCGTGAGCCTTGCCCTTCTCGCCAGCAGCACCGCCGAACCGGATCGGGTCGTCACCGACCGACTGGTCGGTGACGGCATCGCCCATCTCATCACACGCATCGAGCCCCACCGCGCCGTGGTCGGACCCTTCGTCTTGCCCGGCAACACCCCGTGCCTGCACTGTGACGACCTGGCACGGGCCCACGCCGACCGAAGTTGGGCCCACCACCTTGCTCAACTGTGCCGTCAGGAGGTTCGCCCTGATCCCGGCCTTTTGCACTGGGCGGTGGCCACCTCGGTAGCCCAGGTACGCGCCTGGCACAGCGGGTACATCCCGGAACTCGCCGGTAGCTGTCTGCAACTCGATGTCGCCGAATCTCGGCTGCGACACCGGCACTGGGCAGCGCACCCTGACTGCCGGTGTGGTTCGGTTTCCTTGGCGACCTTGGCAGACTGTCCAGGTGACCACGCCAGAATCTGAATCTCCCACAGAGCGAGTACTTCCCGAAGGCACCTTCGGGCGAAGCGCTCGCCTCCTCAGCCTGCCGCTCGGTGTCGCGGCCCGGGCCAGTGTGGGGGCGGGACGTCGGCTGTTCGGCGGGGACAGCGCCTCTATCGACGCCGAACTCAATGAGGCGGCGGCCGACCAACTCTTTGCCGTGCTCGGGGAGCTCAAGGGCGGCGCGATGAAGTTTGGCCAGATGCTGAGCATGTTCGAGGCGTTCCTGCCTGAGGATGTCGCCGGGCCTTACCGGGACAAGCTCCGACAACTTCAAGACGGCGCCCCACCCATGCCCTCGTCCCGCGCCCAGGCGGTTTTGAAGGCCGAACTGGGTTCGAACTGGCGCTCTGAGTTCGCCGAGATCGACCTGCGCCCGGCAGCTGCTGCTTCAATTGGTCAAGTGCATCGCGGCCGGCTGCGCGATGGAACAGATGTCGCCATCAAGATTCAGTATCCCGGCGCCGAAGAGGCGATCGCCTCCGATCTGCGTCAGATTCGTCGCCTCACCTCAGTGATGGGTCCGCTGACCGGTGGCGTGGACCTGACCTCCATCGCAAAAGAGATGGCCAAACGTGTTACGGACGAGGTCGACTACACCTTGGAGGCCGGTGCTCAAGCGCAAGTTGCCGAGGCCCTCGCCGGGCACCCCCGCTTCGTGGTACCCAGGGTCCATCAGTTTTCCCGGCGGGTCCTGGTCAGCGACTGGATCGAAGGCCGGAAGCTCACCACCGCGATAGACGACCCCGAACCGGTCCGCGACCAGATCGCACTTGACTATGTGACCTTCCTTTTCGCCGGACCGAAGCTTGCCGGAATCTTGCACGGCGATCCTCATCCCGGCAACTACCTGATTACCCCCGATGGACGCCTCGGCATCGTCGATTATGGGCTCTTTGCTCGGATGCCTGACGGGCTACCACCGGCGATGGGTCGTCTGATTCGCACTGCCATGGACGGCGACTCCGAATCGATGTTGGCTGGCCTGCGCCAAGAAGGTTTTGTTTCTCGCGATGTTCAAGCCCAAGAACTCCTCGACTACCTTGCACCGTTTGTGGAACCGGCTCGAGTGGAACGCTTCCATTTCAATCGGGAATGGTCACGCGAACAGTTCGTCCGGATGCACACCGCGATGGCTCCCGGCGGTGTGGCCACCAGACTCAACATTCCGCCGCTGTACACCATCATTTGGCGGGCTTGGCTCGGCGGGATCTCGGTGCTCTCACAACTTGATGCTCAAGCAGATTTCGCGTCCGTTCTCCGCGAGTATTTGCCCGGTTTCGCCGACGAGTCCTGAGGCGATTTCGCAGCCCATCCCGGTCATTCACCCCGGGAAAGGATGCTCAACACTGCCTCCCCGTATTGAGCCAGCTTTGCCCGCCCGACTCCGGGGATAGCAAGCAAGTCCTCTTCCTGGGACGGATTTCGCTCAGCGATCGCCATCAAGGTGGCATCAGTGAAAATGCAAAATGGCGGCAGTGATCGCTGACGCGCTTCGGTCAAACGCCAGCCGACGAGGTCGTCGTACACCTGTTCGCTATAACTGGCCGGGCAATCAGTGTGCCGCCCCAGTTTGCTCTCAGCGCCGGTTGTCAGGTGACGTCCACACACCCGGCAGGTGGCCGTCATCGCTGTCCGTGCCGCTGCGGGCCTTCGCCGCGGACGCTCCACGGGCGAACCACCCGGTGCAATGCCGTCCAAGAAGCGTGACCGCTGCCGATTGCCGCCCGATCCTCGGCGGGACCGCGACCACGTGAGCAACAAGTCGCGTTTCGCCCGGGTCAAGCCCACGTAGAACAGGCGGGCCTCCTCGGCAACCTCTACGGGGGTGCGAGCGAGGGAAAACGGCATCGTGCCCTCCTGCACCCCCACCATGCACACACCAGACCATTCCAAACCCTTTGCCGCGTGCAAGGTGCTCAACGTGACGCCGTCGGCGCTCAATGGATGCTCGGCGTTGGCCCGCTGCTCCAACTCCTCGCACAGCGCCCCCACCCCGATTGAACGCGGCGCGCTGAGATCCTCGGCCAAAGCCAGCACCGCACCGAGCGACTCCCAACGCTC
>CAYWIN010000109.1:0-6912 GCA_964458365.1 uncultured Propionibacteriaceae bacterium | reverse complement strand
GGAGATCAACCGAACGAATCTCAGCGCGGAAACGGTGGCTGCGGGGCTGGGCACGTCCCTGGTTCAAGACCAACTGGCCTTGCTGCGGTTGCGACGCCTTCATCCGGCATTTGGCCCAGAGGCTGTGTGCCAGGTGGATGGCAGTGACGGATTGCAGATTTCGTGGACCCGCGGTGAGGCCTCAGCAACACTGCGCGTCGAGTTGGCCACATCGTCGTTTGCCATCTCGGCAGTGGATGACGGTGGGCATAGCCTCGAATGGGTGGGGCAAGCCGAATCCGGCAGCTAGACCTCGCAGGTCGTTGCGAAGAAGCGGAACGCGACCCCGGTAGCAGCCAAAGCGACTGCCAACATGCCAAAAGCTGGACTGGCGGGGTATTCACTGAGCAAAGCGCTTGCCGCGATCAACGTGGCCAGCGGAATCGCAGGGCAGGCGGTGAGAAGACCCTTGTTCGGATGGGGAAGATAGCTCGCTGCAACGACCGCTTGGCCAGCTGCAACGAAACCCACCAGGATCACCGAGAGCACGGTGACCGTCCATCCGGTCACAATCAAGTTGATGGCGAATAATCCTGGCAGCATCGCCAGAGCGCCGACAGTGTGGCGGGGGCGCCACAGGGAAAGCCAGCCACCGGTCGGCCGGGCAACGATCGGGGGAGAAAGCTCCAAGCTGGGGAACTCGTCGAGGGGCTCGTTCGTCATTGATCACTCCGAATCTGAACGACGCATGTGCACAGAATCCGGTGCTGGCGGCGGAGAAGGCGGGTCTCCGTCGGGCTGGGTCCGGATGGGCCGTTCATCAGTCGTTCCTTTCGATACCCCCGTAGGTAAATGTATCCCCCTTTTGGGTGACAGGTGTGTCAGTGGCACTGATTTTCCCCATGTGTCCGCTATAGCGCAGATCTCCTGCACGATCTGTCAGCACTGCGAGCAATGAGGACAGGGATTGAGGCGCAGGTTTGAAATGCGCCGAGTATCGGGGCACTCTTGGGCGAGGGTGGCGGCCGAAGTGGCCAACTTCAGGTGGAGTGACACCCCCCAGTGTTTAAAAGGAGTCATGGTGCCAAACCTTGGTGGTTGGGAATGGGTCATTCTCGCAGTCGTGGCCTTGGTGCTGTTTGGTGGTGCGAAGGTCGCCAATTTGGGCAAGAACGCGGGCAAAGCGATCCGCGAGTTCAAAGAAGAGACTCAGTCCATCAAGTCGAAACCTGAGCAGTCCACGCCTGAAGCTAAGCCTGCAGCCGACGAGTCCAACACCGCTGACGGCGACGACTCCCCGAAGACTTCTTAAGCCAGCGGAAACACCAGTCTGGTGATCGCGCCTTCGGGCGCGTCGGGCATGGTGTCGTAAAACTCGTACATGTGGTCGTCCAGTTCAAGGATCTGGCTCTCCAGCCAGGGCATCAGCTCCTGGTAGCTGGTTTCCAACTCTGTGTACGGCCCGTAGTGGGTGGCGACCACTGCCTCCCCGAGCGGCACACTCGTGACGGACAACTCTGCACTGGGGAAAGGCTGATCCACTCCGAAGCCGATTTCGACGTCCACGACCTCAGCGGGCATCCCGAAGTAGCAGGCATAGGCCGGGCCGATGATGTCGGTGCCTTCGGTTGAGATGAGCTCGCTGACGCGGGAAAACACGGGGCCAAACGACTCGGCGAGATCTTCAATCGGGATCTGTTGACGCAACCCGGCGCGGGTCCATTCAGGGGTCACTTCCAGGTGGGGATTTAGCTCGGACACGACTCTCCTTGGGGGTGATGGCACCTTTCACGCTAGTACCTCTGGGGGATCCGTGGAAGAGCCAAATCTTCGAAACTCAGCATCTAGTAGTTACATCGGTGTAAGACACCGCATATAGTGGTTGATGCATGGGTTCGGCTCCTCCGCCAGAAGAGTCGTCGCAAGAGGGAATCCGGTGTGAAGCCGGGACTGCCCCGCAGCGGTAAGTGGGAACGACCGCCGTCATGAAGCACTGGGAGCCATCCTGGGAAGCGACGGCCAGTAGGAAATCCGGTCATCGACCGGCCGCCCACAAGTCCGAAGACCTGCCCTGCCGCTCCGCGCCGCGGAGCGCCGGTTAACAGCCTCGTGGGAGGGCTAACCCGAATGCTCTGGTTCGGCCATTTCCGCGTTGCTTTCGCCGGGTGCGAGAGGCAATACCGAAGGACCTCCTATGAGCCAGATAGCCACCCCATCCCAGATCCTCAAGCGTGATCAGACCCGATCCGACTTCGACTTGACCCGCATTGAATCCGCGATTGCCCGCGCCGGCGCGGCCAGCGGTGAACTCGATGGTGCAGATGCCCACCTTCTCGCCCGCCAAGTGGGCGTGAAGCTGGGGCGTCGGGGCGAAGCGCCCCATGTTGAAGAGATTCAGGATGCGGTTGAACACGCCCTGCTCGACTCGGGCTACACCGCCACGGCCCGCGCCTACATCGTCTACCGCGAACAGCACCACAAACTGCGCGATACCCGCCACGCCATGGTCGATGTGGCGAACTCCATCAACGAATACCTGGATCGTTCTGACTGGCGGATCAATGCCAACGCCAACCAGGGCTACTCCCTGGGCGGTCTCATCTTGAACACCTCGGGCAAGATCACCGCCAACTACTGGCTCTCCCATGTCTACGCCCCCGAAATCGGGGAAGCACACCGGGAGGGCGACTTCCACATTCACGATCTCGACATGCTGAGCGGCTATTGCGCCGGGTGGTCACTGAAGACGTTGCTGCGTGAAGGCCTCAACGGGGTTCCGGGCAAGATCGACGCCACGCCACCAAAGCACCTTTCCAGCGCGGTCGGTCAGATTGTGAACTTCCTGGGCTGCCTGCAAAACGAATGGGCCGGCGCGCAGGCATTCAGCTCCTTCGACACCTACATGGCTCCCTTCATTCGTCTGGACGGTCTGACCTACCTTGAGGTGAAGCAGGCCATCCAGGAGCTGATTTACAACCTCAATGTGCCCTCCCGGTGGGGCACCCAGACGCCATTCACCAACCTGACTTTCGACTGGACCTGCCCAGAAGACCTTCAGGACGAGACTCCGGTCATCGGTGGGGTCGAATGTGATTTCACCTACGGGGATCTCCAGCCGGAGATGGCCATGATCAACCGCGCCTACATCGAGGTGATGACCGAAGGCGACGCGTCCGGGCGGGTCTTCACCTTCCCGATCCCGACCTACAACATGACCAAGGACTTCGAATGGGATTCACCCAACGCCGAAGCGCTCTTCGAAATGACCGCCAAATACGGTCTGCCCTATTTCCAGAACTTCATCAACTCTGAGTTGAGCCCCAACATGGTGCGGTCCATGTGCTGCCGACTGCAATTGGATCTTCGCGAGTTGCTCAAGCGTGGCAATGGGCTGTTCGGGTCGGCCGAGCAGACCGGATCCTTGGGTGTGGTCACGATCAACATGGCTCGTCTGGGTCACAACAACGTCGGCGACGAGGCGGGCCTCTTGCTTGCCCTGGACCGGCTGATGGGTCTGGCCAAGGACTCCCTCGAAGTGAAACGCAAGGTGATCCAGCGCTACATCGACGAGGGACTCTTTCCGTACACCAAGCGATACCTGGGCACTCTGCGCAACCATTTCTCCACCATCGGGGTGAACGGCGTCAACGAGATGATCCGCAACTTCAGCGGCGACGAGTTCGACATCACCGATCCGCGCGGTCACGCGCTGGCCGTGCGGGTTTTGGACCATGTGCGCGCTCGAATGGTGGAGTTCCAAGAAGCAACCGGGCATCTGTACAACCTGGAGGCCACGCCAGCCGAAGGCACGACGTACCGGTTCGCCAAGGAAGATCGCAAGCGGTTCCCCGGCATCTTGCAGGCCGGGACCGTGGACAATCCGTACTACACGAACTCTTCGCAGTTGCCGGTGGGTTTCACCGACGATCCATTTGAGGCGCTCACCCGCCAGGAAGAACTGCAACGCAAGTACACCGGTGGCACGGTCTTGCACCTGTACATGAGTGAGCGCATCTCGGACGCTGAAGCCTGCAAGAACCTGGTTCGACGCTCGCTGACGACTTTCGGGCTGCCTTACATCACCATCACGCCGACCTTCTCGATCTGCCCAGCCCATGGCTACTTGGCCGGCGAACATCAGCAGTGCCCCAGCTGCGCGGCAGAAGGCAAAGAGCAGGGCTGCGAAGTGTGGACTCGGGTGATGGGCTACCACCGTCCGACCTCCAGTTTCAACATTGGCAAGCTCGGGGAGTTCAACGAACGGGTCTCCTTTGAAGAGTCCCGCGTCCTTGCGTGAGCACGCTTCGCGATCCCGGTGATCCGGGGGTTCCGATTGCCGGTCTGGCCAAGCTCTCTGTGTGTGATTGGCCAGGCCGGCTCACGGCCACCGTCTTTACTCAGGGCTGTCCGTGGCGTTGCGGGTATTGCCACAATCCAGACCTCATCGATCCGCGTCGTCCGGGGACGGTGAGTTGGGGGCAGGTGCGAGGGCACCTTGACGCGCGACGAGGCCTCCTGGATGGGGTGGTCTTTTCGGGCGGAGAGCCGCTCATGCACCCCAACCTTGGCTGCGCGATCGATCAGGTGCGTGACGAAGGTTTCCTGGTGGGCATTCATACCTCGGGCGCCTACCCAGACCGACTTGCAAAGCTGCTTGCCCATCTGGATTGGGTCGGTCTGGACATCAAAGGGTTGGCCGCGCAATACCCGGCGATCACTGGACGTGCCACGGCTGCCCAACGGGCCAGGCAGGCTCTCAACGTGGTGCGAGAAAGTGGTGTGGACTTTGAGCTCCGCACCACAGTCGATCCTCGGATTCATACAGCTGAGGATCTCCGTGAGCTGATCGACGACTGTGTCGCACAGGGATTGGTTCTGGTGCTGCAGGCGGCGCGGCTACCGGTGCAACCGGGGCGGCCGACTGCAGACCAGGTGATCGACCAGCTGGGGGAGCTCCCCGCAGGATTCGCTCGGCGTTCCAGCACCTGAGCGGCCAAGGAGCCGCCCTGGCTGACACCGTCAGCAAGATTTGGGCGGCTCCGGGTGGGGCGTCGGCCCGGTGGGCTACCTTGCCATTGTGGAGTCCGACCTGGGGCCTGCCGCCGCCGCCCAGGGCGCCGGTGGTGATGGTGGACGCCGCAAGCCCCGAATCTCCTGGTTGTGGGGCCCGGCCTTCGTTGCGGCGGTGGCCTATGTCGATCCGGGCAATGTTGCGGCGAACCTGACGGCGGGGTCGCGTTTTGGCTACCTGCTGGTGTGGGTGCTGGTGTTGGCCAACCTCAGCGCCACGTTGGTGCAGTACCTTTCGGCCAAACTTGGCTTAGTCGCTGGACGCTCCCTGCCGGAGCTGCTCGCTGAGCGGATGCCGCGGGCAGGTCGCATCCTGTTTTGGGTGCAGGCCGAACTCGTCGCTCTCGCGACCGATGTCGCCGAAGTCATCGGGGGCGCCCTCGCTTTACAGATCCTCTTTGGGTTGCCCTTGCTGCTGGGCGGGGTGATCGTCGGAGCCGTTTCGATGCTGCTGCTCTCGGTGCAAACTCATCGCGGGCAGCGGCCCTTCGAATTCGTGGTGATTGGACTGTTGCTGGTGATCGCCATCGGCTTCACGGCCGGGCTTTTCGTTTCCGACATTTCCTGGCCAGGCGTGGCCGCCGGACTTCTTCCTCATTTCTCCGGGGCCGAGTCGGTGCTCTTGGCTGCCGGCATGTTGGGGGCCACTGTGATGCCGCACGCCATCTATGTGCACTCATCTTTGGCCCGCGACCGTTATCACGATTCGCACCTTGACCTTCGCCGTTTGGTGCGAGCCACCAGATGGGACGTTGTTGCGTCCATGGCGGTCGCGGGGACGGTCAACATCGCCATGCTGCTGCTTGCCGCTGCCAACCTTGAGGGGGTCTCGGGAACCGACTCCATTAACGGGGCTCACCAGGCCCTTGCCCACACTCTCGGCCCGATCGTGGCAGCCCTCTTCGGCGTCGGTTTGTTGGCCTCGGGGTTGGCGTCAACCGCGGTCGGCTCCTACGCGGGAGCATCCATTACTTCGGGCCTGTTGAAGGTGCATGTGCCGATGGTGGTGCTGCGCGCCGTCACCCTGGTTCCTGCGCTGGTGGTCCTGGGAAGCGGTGTTGATCCCACCTGGGCGCTGGTGCTCAGCCAGGTCCTGTTGAGCTTCGGCATCCCCTTTGCCTTGATTCCTTTGGTGTGGCTGACCAGCCAAAAGTCAGTGATGGGGGAGTTGGTCAACCGTCGGTGGCTGTGGGCGACTGCGGCAGTGGTGATCACGGCAATCATCGCCTTGAACGTGACGCTGATTGTGCTGGTCATCTAGCCCAGCTGAGTCTTACCTCAGACCGGGTGTGAACAGATTTCGGCATGCGGTCAAGCGAAAGGCCAGGATTTGGCAGCACTTGGTCTTGGTTCGCACATGGCCGTCAAGCGGCCTGCAACACTGAGAGCTGAGGCTTGCCGGGCGGGCGAAAGGTGTCGATGATGCGCCGATTGAATGTCATCAGAGTGCGGCTGTGGTGGGAGCGTGCATTCTGGGTAATTCCCCTAGTCGGTGTGGTTTTGGGGATGACGATCCTGCAGGCCGTGAGCGATTTCGACGAGGAATTGGTGCTGTCGCCCGACGCGATTCCGCCGACGTTGTCCGTCGCCTCGGCAACCCAGCTGCTGGCCGCCATCGGTGGTGGCATGGTCACCTTCACCGGTTTCGTCTTCTCGTTCGTCATCTTGCTGCTGCAATTCGGGTCGAGTCAGTATTCACCGCGCATGGTGTCGTACTTTCTGCGGGCTCGGTCTACCCAGGTGATCCTGGCCATCTTCCTGGCCACCATTACGTTCAGTTTCACCGCTTTGCTCGAGGTGGGGTCTTTCGGCCGTCATGACTACACCCCGGTCTTGACGGTGGTGACTGCTGTCGCCTTGCTG
>CAYWIN010000108.1:5282-6951 GCA_964458365.1 uncultured Propionibacteriaceae bacterium | reverse complement strand
CCAAAGAACAGATCATTTCCGAGGCTCGTCAGCTGGCGGACTCCACCGAATGGGGCGCGACAGCAGCCGCCTTTCGTGAACTGATGGCGCAGTGGAAGGCAGCGGGTCCGGCTCCTCGTGAGGTCGACGATGAGCTGTGGGCCGAGTTCCGCTCGATCCAGGACACTTTTTTCACTGCCCGTTCAGCTGTGCTCAGCGCACAAGACGCCGAATACAACGCGAATCTCGAGGCCAAGCGGTCCTTGCTTGATCAGGCCGAGGCCGAAATTTTGCCTGTCACTGACGTCAACTCCGCACGCAAGGCGTTCCGGCATTTCCTGGAGAAGTTCAACGCACTGGGACGGGTCCCCCGTGACCAGCTGCGCTCCTTGGATTCGCGGGTGAAAGCCTTGGAAAGTGCGGTTCGCTCCGCAGAAGAGGACGAATGGCGTCGCACTGACCCTGAAGCGCGGGCCCGCGCTGAGGAAACGGTCGCCATGCTCAGCGCCGAGATCGCCAAGCTCACGGAGAAGATTGAGAAGGCGACGGCCCGCGGAGACAACGCCGCTGCGGCTAAGGCACAGGAGTCGATCGATACCTATTCGGGTTGGTTGGCCCAAGCCAAAGAAACCCTGGCCGACTTCAATCGCTGAGTTTGCTTTTGTCGCCTGCGCTAATCACGTAGGCGGTAGGCGTCGTAGACGCCGGGCACCTTGCGGATCGCCGAGATGAGATGCTCCAGGTGGGACAGGTCGGTGATTTCGAAAGTGAAGCGGAACTTGAACTTGTGATCCTTGGTCGTGTTCAGGGTCGCAGCCTGAATCGAAATGTGGTGCTCCCCCATGATGTTGGTCACCTCGGACAGGATTCCGGTGCGATCCAAGCCCTCAGCGTGAAGTGCAACCAGGAATGAGCTTCCCGATGTCGGCGCCCAGCTGACGTCGACCAGGCGTTCGGGTTGGCTACGCAACGACTGCGCGTTGCTGCAATCCGTGCGGTGAACTGAAATGCCGTGTTCGCGGGTCACGAAGCCCAAGATGTCGTCTCCAGGAACCGGTCGGCAACACCGTGCGAGCTTCACCCACACATCCGGGTCGCCCTCAACGACAACCCCTGCCTCGTTGCCGGACGGACGACTGCGCCGGGTCCGAGTGATCACCGAGGTGTCTTCGCCGCCGATCTCGGCAACTTCTTCGGCTCCCCCGGCCGCCGCGATCAGCCGCTGGACGACCGACGCCGCGCTGACTGTGCCCTCGCCGATCGCGGCATACAAAGCGTTGATGTCGCGGACCCGGAAATATTGCACCAGGCCGGTCATGTGTTCAGGAGTGAGTAACCGTTGCAGCGGCAGTCCGGCACGCCTCAACTGCTTAGTGAGGACATCCTTTCCGGATTCGACCGACTCCTCCATCCGCTCCTTGACGAAGTAGTGGCGAATCTTGCTGCGGGCCCGGGGGCTACGCACAAAGTTCAACCAGTCTCGGCTGGGCCCGGCGTTGGCGGCCTTCGATGTCAGTACCTCAACAACGTCGCCGCTGGCCAATGGCGACTCCAGCGAGACCAACCGTCCGTTCACGCGAGCACCGATAGTCCGATGGCCTACCTCGGTGTGCACCGAATAGGCGAAGTCCACCGGGGTCGCCCCGCTGGGCAGGCTCACCACATCGCCCTTGGGAGTGAAGACGAACAC
>CAYWIN010000108.1:0-5272 GCA_964458365.1 uncultured Propionibacteriaceae bacterium | reverse complement strand
CGGTAGCGATCTCGAACCGAAGCGTGTCGAGGAACTCTTCGGGATCTTCGGTTTCGCGTTGCCATTGGCTGATCTGTTGCACCCAGTTCAGCTCGGTTCCCTCAACCTTGCCTTCTTTGTACTTCCAGTGCGCCGCGACGCCGTATTCGGCCTGGCGATGCATTTCATGAGTCCGAATCTGGAGCTCTACAGCTTTTCCGCCCGGACCAATCACCGTCGTGTGCAGAGATTGATAAAGATTGAACTTCGGCATGGCGATGTAATCCTTGAACCGCCCAGGAATCGGGTTCCATCGTGCGTGCAAAGCACCGAGAGCGGCATAACAATCACGCTGTGTCTCGACCAGAATGCGCAACCCCACCAGGTCGTAAATGTCGGTGAAGTCTCGTCCGCGTACCACCATCTTCTGGTAAATCGAGTAATAGTGCTTCGGGCGCCCGTAGACGGTGGCTTTGATGCCTGCGGCGTCCAGGTCGGTACGGACCTGGTCGATCACCAAGCGCAGGTAGTCTTCGCGCAGCGGTGCTCGAGCCGCCACAAGCTTCACAATTTCGTCGTAGACCTTCGGCTGCAAGGTCGCGAAGGAAAGATCTTCCAGTTCCCATTTGATCGCGTTCATACCGAGGCGATGGGCCAAAGGAGCAAAGATTTCCAGCGTGTCGCGTGCAATGGCGGCTTGCTTATCTTGACGCAAATAGCCAATGGTGCGCATATTGTGAAGCCGGTCGGCCAATTTAATGACCAGGACCCTGATGTCCTTACTCATAGCCAAAACCATCTTGCGGATCGTTTCGGCCTTGGCAGATTCGCCGTAGGCGATCTTGTCGAGTTTGGTCACCCCATCGACCATGGCGGCAATCTCGGCACCAAAGTCGGCGGTCAACTGCTCCACCGTGTAGGAGGTGTCCTCGACCGTGTCGTGCAGCAATGCAGCGCACAACGTCGCTTCGCTCATGCCCAGCTCGGCCAGAATCGCTGCGACCGCCAGTGGATGGGTGATGTAAGCGTCGCCGCTCTTACGCAACTGACCGGTGTGGTAATGCTCGGCCGTCCGGTAGGCGCGTTCAATCAGGTTGGTGTCAGCCTTGGGCGAATGCTCGTGGATCGTGCGAATCAGTGGATCAAGCACCGCATCGGTTTGGGGGCGCTGAGCACCGAGCCGGGCCAAAACCTGGCGCATTCGGGTCCGCGGCTGGTCGGTGGCAGCCAACTTTGACCGCGACTGTTCAGGCGCGGTGTTGCCCTTCCCATAGGGACCGTAAATGTCTTCGGTCACGCGCCACCTCTCACCGGCTTCAGGTGAGGACTCACTCTACCCGTGGTGCCCGGCGATCCGGCGCGCGCCGAACCACGACGATCTCATCTCCGGTATGAAGCTGGTCAGCTCCCACCTCGAAAAAGCGACGCAGGTTTCGGTTCCGAATCACCGCCAGAACCTTTTCGCCCGGCAGATCCTTGGCCGACAACCCGTCTTCCGCGGGAGTCACCATGCGTTGCACGATCTCCAAACCATGGTCGGAGGCCAGCAGGTCCTCGATGACTTCGCCCAATTGTGGGCTGATCGAAGACAGACCCATCAGGCGTCCAACCGCATCTGAAGACGTGACGACCGCATCCGCGCCGGATTGCCGAATCAGCGGGA
This sequence comes from uncultured Propionibacteriaceae bacterium, assembly GCA_964458365.1. GTDB lineage: Bacteria > Actinomycetota > Actinomycetes > Propionibacteriales > Propionibacteriaceae > Propionicimonas. The sequence goes on along the minus strand of CAYWIN010000108.1, from coordinate 3,630 downwards.
CATTGTCCGAATCGCGTACGGCCACCACCACATGCGCGGCACGGTTAAGTTGCCTGACGGTCAACGTCGTCAGAATTGCGGTGTCGTCGCGGCCCACAGTGATGATCACTTGTCGAGCCTTGGGTAGCTCTGCTCTGCGCAGCAGTTCACGTGACGTGGCGTCGCCTTCAAAGGCGGCCAGTCCGTGACCATTTGCCTCGGTGACGGCCAAGGAGTCGGCGTCGATGACCACGATGCGGTCGGCATTGACTTCACCGCGCAAGAGGGTTGCTGTCGCGCTCTGCCCGGTCGTGCCGTAGCCAATAACAACTGTGTGATTGCGCATAGTTTTCCTCCAGCGGGAGTCCAGCAGAGCTCGTCGCCCCTCATTGGCCAGCACCTCGACGGTTGTTCCGACCAGCAAGACCAGGAAGGCAATCCGAATGGGGGTGACGACCAGGGCGTTGATGAGTCGGGCCGAGGTCGTGACAGGGGTGATGTCGCCGTAGCCGGTGGTGGTCATGGTGACCGTGGCGTAGTAGAAAGCGTCGATGAACGTGATGGGGGCATTGGTCGCATGATCGGCGTAAGAACCACGATCCAAATACACGATGATCGTGATGATCATCAGCAGACCGACCGCGATCAGAAATCGTGACAGCAACTCCCCCGTAGCGGTGCGGCGCCGGGCAGGAAGTCGGACCTGCGCCACACCGTTCCAGGGCGAACTGGAGCGGATGAGTCGTTGTCCGAAGCGAGCCATCAAACCGTGAGTACCGCGCTCGGGGGCTCAATGCCCAATTCGGCCAGATGGGCCGCCCCACCCAAGAAGCTCAACTCCATCAGCACCGAAACGTGGACTAGTTGCGCCCCGAGTTTGCGAATCAACGCAGCCGTTGCGCCCACCGTGCCACCAGTGGCGAGGACATCGTCAATGACGAGAACCCGGGATCCCGGCGCAATGGCGTCAGTATGGACCGCCAGTGTTTCGTGGCCGTATTCGAGGGAAAATGTCTGGGTATAGACGTCTCCGGGGAGCTTTCCGGGCTTTCTCACCGGAACAAATCCAGCGCCCAGTTTGAGGGCAACGGGGCCGGCGAAGATGAAGCCACGGGCTTCCATCCCCACCACCACATCAATCGCTGGCGGTGCACTGGCGGCGAGTTCGGCGATCGCGGCACGGTACCCCGAAGCTGAAGCGAGCAGCGGCGTGATGTCCTTGAAGACCACGCCGGGCTTGGGGAAGTCGGGCACATCGCGAATCAGAGATGCGACCAGCTCGCGGTTGGCCTGAGACGAAGACACCTCAGTCCTTCCTCTGACTTCGTGGACGCTTCTTTGGCTGTTGCCGCGCCGTCACCTTCGTGGCATCAACCAGACCCGGCGTGGCCACCGGCTCATCACGGGGAGTGCCGAGGTCGAGGGTGACGGTCTTTGTCTTCGCTGTCTTAGCGCCAGACTTTTGGGGCTGCTTATTCCGGGCAAGTCGGCGTTCGAGACGCTTGCGGTGCTCCACCATGTCCGCGTCACGTTCGCGCATTTGGGCCAGCAGCGGGGTGGCGATGAAGATCGAAGAGTAGGCGCCGACGATCATGCCCACAAACAGTGCCAGCCCGAGGTCCTTTAGCGGCCCAGTGCCGAGCACAAACCAGCCGGTGAACAGCAGCGCCGCAACGGGGAGCACACCGATGACTGTCGTGTTCAACGACCGCACGAGCACCTGGTTCACCGCCTTGTTCGCGGCCTGCGAATAGGTCAGATTGCTGTCGGTCAGATCGCGGGTGTTTTCGCGGACTTTGTCGAAGACGACCACCGTGTCATACAGCGAATAGCCCAAAATAGTCAGTACGCCGATCATGGTTGCCGGGGTGACAGTGAAGCCGACCAGGGCATAGACGCCCACGGTGACAATCAAGTCGTGAACCAAAGCGACGATGGCCGACACGCTCATCTTGAAGTCTCGGAAGTAGACCCAGATCAGCAGCATCACCAGGCCCAAAAAGACGCCCAAGGCAAGCAGGGCTTGTCCGGTGATCTGCTGACCCCACGACGCCCCTACCTGAGAGTAGGCGACCTGTTCCGGAGTCACCCCGAGCTTTTGGGCCAAGGTCTTCTTGACCAAAGCAACTTGCTCAGTGGTCAACGGCTTGGTTTGTACACGGACCTGGCTATCTCCGATGGTGGTGACGGTGATGTCGTCCTGTTCAGGAAGCGCCAATCCTTCGACGGCGTCACGGGCGATCGACACCGTGCTGGCCGTGACCTGCACCGGGGCCTGGAAATCGACCCCACCTCGGAACTCGATGCCCATGTTGAGCCCATTGATCAACAGTGCAAGCGCTGAAATCACCAGCAGAACCGCAGACGCGATGTACCACCGACGGCGATGACCGACGAAATCGTAGGAAATCTCGCCGGTGTACAGCCGGTGCGCGAGGCTGCTCTTCTTCGGAGCCGCCACCGACGGCTGTTGGTCTTCAGACTCCGTCGCGGCGGAATCCGCCGTCGTCTCTTTGTCGGAGGTCTTCTTTGCTTGGGGACTCATCAGGCCTTCCCTCCCGCCAATGACGAAGCAGCGACGCCGGGATCAGTCTTCAGCCCCATGTGAGAAGCCTCGAAGCCGGAGAAACGATGCCCCTGGCCGAAGAACTTCGTCCGCCCCAACAACGTCATCAATGGCTTCGTGAAGAAGAACACCACTGCGATGTCAATCAAGGTGGTCAATCCCAAGGTGAAGGCGAATCCTTTCACCGCGCCAACAGCCATCACGAACAATACGACCGCCGAAAGCAACGACACCGAGTCGGCGGCGAGAATCGTCTTGCGGGATCGAACCCATCCTGTTTCGATCGCCGTGCGCAAACCGCGTCCTTCTCGGACTTCGTCTCGTATTCGTTCGAAATAGATGATGAAGGAGTCTGCGGTCACACCAATCGCCACGATGGCGCCGGCGATACCGGGCAAGTTCAGCGCGAATCCGACAGCCTCACCCAAAAGGACCATCATGGGCCAGGTAATCGCGGCTGCGACGACCAACGACATCGTCACCACCATTGACAAACCCCGGTAGTACAAAACGCTGTAGCCCACCACGAGCAGCATGCCGATCAGGCCAGCAATCAGACCCGCTTGAAGCTGGTCAGAACCCAGCTTTGCCGAAACAATGTCGACCGATGAAATGTCGAAGCTCAGCGGCAAGGATCCATAGGACAGCACCGTAGCCAGTTGCCCGGCGCTCTTCTGAGTGAAGTCTCCGGAAATCTCCGCGCGCCCACTGAGGATTGGCTCGTTGATGGCGGGGGCGGAAATCACCGAACCGTCGAGCACGATGCCCAACTGATTCATCGGTGCCTTCTCGGAGTAAAGGCGCTTAGTCACCGTGCCGAAGTCTGCGGTGCCTTGGGGTTTGAACTCCAAGTTAATGACCCAGGCAACCGAGTTTTGAGGCATCCCGGCGGTGGCACGGGCAACCTGGTCGCCCTTGATGAGCAGCGGGCCGAGCAAGTACTTGTTCTCGCCCTTCTGATCACAGGTGATCAGCGGCTGGTCCGAAACGTCAGGTGTGGGCCCTTCGCTGCACTGATAGGCAGCGAAATCGGCTTGGTCGCGGACGCTGGGCGTCCAGACGAGTTTTTTCGCCAGGCTGGGTTC
>CAYWIN010000107.1:6710-6958 GCA_964458365.1 uncultured Propionibacteriaceae bacterium | reverse complement strand
GGGCTGAGCTGATGAAGGTCGATCCAGCCGCGATCGACGCGATGTTCTTCGATCTTCATCGTGGGGCATCAGTGGTTTACGACGAGCTGCCGGGTCGGGCTGAGATTGAAGCGGTGATGTCTGAGCGGCTGGGTACTCTGCCGAAATGAGCACATGGCAGCAGGCCCAAAGATTGGATCGTGCGGAGCACCTTCGCGGCGACGACGTTTGGTTGGCCCAGGCGTGGAACAGCCCGCGGGCTCAAGTCA
>CAYWIN010000107.1:0-6700 GCA_964458365.1 uncultured Propionibacteriaceae bacterium | reverse complement strand
AGTCATTACTGCCAGCGGAAATGGTCAGATCAGCATTCGTGACGATGCGCTGGCGCGAAGCCTTCCGCAGGGCGCCTATCGAGCCGATCAGCACTACTTTTTGGGGATGCTGGAGGACGATCCGGTCTTCGCAATCCACGATGAACAGGCCGCCACGGGTTTGCGCGGCGCGTTGGGTCTGCTGTCTGACGCCGAACGGGAACTCGCCTTCGCTGCATCCGGGCTCGTGTCCTGGCATTCCCGAGCCGGCCATTGCGGACGGTGTGGCCAGCCCACATCGGTGACTCAGGCCGGCAACGCTCGAGTCTGTCCCACCTGTGAGTTGGAGGACTATCCGCGCACAGACCCGGCTGTCATCGTCGCGGTGACGAACGCTGATGGCGATCTGCTCTTGGGTCGGCATCCGAGTTGGCCGGCGACCCGATATTCGGTGTTGGCGGGCTTCGTCGAGGTGGGGGAGTCTTTGGAGCAAACCGTCTGCCGCGAAATCGGCGAAGAGGTCGGCCTTGTGGTGGGCGACGTGACCTACCTAGGTTCGCAGCCTTGGCCCTTTCCTCGGTCCTTGATGATCGCCTTCTCCGCCGTGGCGCGCGCCGGAGAGATCGTTCCCGATCCTCAAGAGATTGAAACTGCGCGATGGTTCAGCCGCGAGCAGCTGACTGAGGCAATCGCAGACGGCTCGCTGAGCTTGCCCGGTGAGGCGTCGATCTCTTACCGGATGATTCAGGCCTGGATCGCCGGGGACCTCCAGCACTCGAACGTAGGCTGAGACGATGTCAGACCAGGCGGCAAGACAACAGTGGGCGGCCCACCAGATCTGGTGGCACTGCTATCCCTTGGGCTTTGTGGCGGCCCCGCAGACGGCTCAGCCCGAGATCACACACCGGCTCCCTCAACTGGTCAATTGGCTGGACTATGTCGCTGAGTTGGGTGCGACGGGTCTTCTTCTGGGGCCGATCTTTGCCTCGACCAGCCACGGCTACGACACCGTGGATCACTTCCGCATCGATCCGCGTCTGGGCGACCAAGACGACTTCGATGCCTTGGTCGCCGAAGCCAAGTCTCGTGGACTGAGAGTGGTCTTGGACGGCGTTTTCAACCACGTGAGCGTCGAACATCCGATCGTGACTGCTGCGCGAAGCGGCGGCCCGGGCTCGGAGGCTGGCGCCTGGGTCAAGTGGGTTGGCGAATACACCCGAGGGTTCGAAGGGAACCTCGACCTCGTCGAGCTGAACCTGGAGAATCCGGCGGTCATCGACTACGTGGTCGCCGTGATGAACCATTGGTTGGACCGTGGCGTGGACGGATGGCGCCTGGACGCGGCCTACGCAGTTGGCGGGCCGACGTGGGCACCCATCGTGGAGCGCGTCCGGCAACGTCACAGCGAGGCGTGGATTTTGGCCGAAATGATTCATGGTGATTACGCCGCTTTTCAGGCCGAAAGTGGGGTGGATTCGGTCACCGAATATGAGCTGTGGAAGGCCATCTGGAGTTCCTTGGTCGACCGCAACCCGCACGAATTGGCCTGGACCTTGGGACGTCACGATGCACTCCTTGCCCATTTCTTGCCGCAAACCTTCATCAGTAATCACGATGTCACCCGGATCGCGACCCGATTGGATAACCCGGCCAAGCTTCGGGTGGCGATCGCGCTATTGCTCTTGGTGCCCGGTATTCCGTCGATTTACGCCGGCGATGAGCAAGGTTTCACCGGCGAGAAGACCGATGGTGCGGGCGGGGACGATGCGGTGCGTCCGGCTTTTCCTGCCGATCCAACCGGGCTCGGGCCGGGTGGGGCTGAGGTCAGGGCCGAATATCAACGCCTGATCGCTCTTCGTGCTGAGTATCCGTGGCTGCCTCAGGCCCGCGTGGAGGTCGCCAGTGTGACGAAATACGGGATCGGGATCGAGCTTGTCGAGGGTTCGCGGCGGCTCGGGCTTGCCGTCAACTATTCCGAGGATCCGCAAGGGATCGATGTGTGTGGACAGCGAGTGAACGTGGGGCCCGAGGATTGGACGCTCGTCAGTGCGTAGCCACCGGTGAATGAGTCTTAGAGCCGGTCGGCCAGACCTGAGGCTCGACGTGCGCCGGTCACGACTGCTTTTCGCACCGAGTCCAGCGAGCCGATGAGGGAAATCTCGCGTTCCGCCCGGGTGATGGCGGTGTAGACCAATTCGCGAGTGAGCAGCGGTGATTCGGGGGGCGGCAGCAAGGTCGTGACCGTAGCGAACTGGCTTCCTTGTGCTTTGTGCACCGTCATCGCATGCACAGTTGTCACCGCATCCATCGCGAACGGGGAAACGGCTTGGGTGACGTCGCCGCGGGCGAAGTGCACGCGAAGACCATCCGGGTCGGCCACCGTCACACCGATGTCACCGTTGAAAAGTCCCAGCTCGGGCGCATTCTGGGTGACCAGAACGCCTCGTCCGGGATACCACTGGCCGGCCTGTGCCAGTTCGGGCAGTTCGGCAAGAAGCCACGCGCTGATGGTGCGTGACCAATGGTCCACGCCGTAGGGTCCGTGGCGATGGGCGCACAGCAGGCGATGCTCGGTGAGTTTGGCCAAGGCCAGGTGGGCATCGCCAGCTTGGGCGGCTCGAATCATGGGGATGGTGCTTCCCAGCACTCGCTGTTTCAGATCGGAGTCTTCGGCCGTCTGGCTGTAACGCACGCCGGGTTTGGGATCCTGAATCACATCGGTCACGGTGTCGATGTCTCCGGCCAACACGGCATCGGCGAACGTAGCAATGTGCTGATCGAAGCGGCGATTGCGGCTCAGCACGGCGATCGAGCTGGATGCGTCGAGTCCGAAATGTGCCAGCGCCGTATGCACATTGGGCGCCGGGCGTACCGGGGCGTCGACGATGTCGGCCAGAACCGCGCCGGCCTCGACAGGGGCGAGCTGGTGCGGATCTCCGACCAGGACCAACCGGGTACCGGGACGCAAAGCGGCCAGCAGTCGTGCCATCAAAGTGATGGACACCATCGAGCTTTCGTCAACCACCACAACGTCGTGGGGCAAGGGGTTGCTGCGGTCGTGTTGGAACCGATTGCGAGCTTCGGGGGTCCATCCGAGGAGTCGATGAATGGTGCTGGCTCGAAGTTCGCTGAGCCGTTCACGCAAATCGGCAGGCATCGTTGACAGGGCCCGAGCCAGGGATTCGTCCATCCGTACGGCTGCTTTGCCGGTCGGTGCGACGAGCGCGATTACCGGGGGGTGCGGCAGGGTTCGATGAAGCATGCCCAGTACGCGTGCCACCGTGTAGGTCTTGCCCGTTCCCGGACCGCCGGCGATGACACTGACACCACTGAACAGCGGGGTGAGGGCTGCAGCGGCCTGGTCGGGATCGTGGGCAATGTCGAGCAGGGCATCGGCCGCTTCTGCCACGCGCTCCATCGCCGGTGCCGCGACCGGAGTGGACCACCGCTGACTCAGTTCGGCTGCGACGGTGCTCTCTTCTTGCCAGTAGCGTTCCAAATACAGGCGTCGGTCCACGAGACGCAACGGTCGGGTGCCCTCAGCGGTGGGGCCTTGGCTGACCATGGCGCTGCGGCTCAGACTGTGGTGAAGCTGGTCGACGTCCGGCCAGCATTCCGGCACAGGAGAGTCCTGAGTAGCGTCGATGAGTTCGCGGAGCTGACCGAGACTGTCGAGTTCCAAGCAGGTCGAGCCTTCCCGCAGAGCGCGCACGGCCAGGGCGAGTCCGAGTTGGGCGTTGGCCTGATCTTCACCGAACAGGAAGGACACCTTTTGGGCGACGTGGACGTCTCCCCAGCTCAGCAGGCCGGTGAGGTGGACTTGGCGTAGCAGCCCATCGGGCAGGCTGACGGCCGGATCAATCATCGTTGCTCCGATCAGCGAGGAGGTCGCTGAGCGCACAGATCAGGCCGCTGGGCGGATACCAGGCGAAGACGCCGGTTTCGGCGGACGCCTCGGCCCCACCGAGGCCCCGGACGAAGAGATAGCCGACTCCGCCCAGATGTCGTTTCGGGTCGTAGTCGGCGAGCCGGGCGTGAAGAAAGCGATGAATGGCCACGCAGTAGAGCAGCGCCTGTAGGGGGTAATGGGTGTGCCGCATCTGGGTGGTCATTGCGTCCTGAGTGAAATGGGCGAGGCGAAGATCGGCTGGTCCCAGCCGGTTGGTCTTGTAATCGACGACCACAAAGCGCGGGCCCTGGGGGCCATGGACGCGGAGGACAGAGTCGATGCTTCCGGTGAGGAATCCGCGCAGAACTTGATCGGCCAATGCGGGGTCTTCAAGGTCATCGGGGTAGTCGACCAGGGGATCGTCGGCCGGGAGCCAGCGCCGCAGCAGCTCGGCAACAGTGTGCAGCGTGGTGCGGGTGTGTTCGGTGCCGAGTGCGAACTCAAAGCTGAGTTCGCTGAGCCGGTCCGAAATCTCGAAGTCGGCCAATGCCCGGTTGTCGGTCAGTGGCCCGAGCGGGGTGAGGAGACTGGGTTTGAGCGCGGCGGCGAGAGCATCGTGCCGAACGTCACCCACGGCAAAATGTGTCGCGGCGTCGCGAACGGCGACCTTCAGGCGCTTGTCCAGTTCCTCGTCGGAGGCGTGCCAGTCGAGGTGCTCGAAGATCTCGTGGACCAGGCTGCCGAAGGCCGCTCCGGCGGGCAGGTCTGCCATCGGAGATGGCGCTCCCGCAGCGGGGTCACCATCGTCGCTGGTATCGACCGGCTCGTCGTCGAGCACGGCATTTTCGGCGATGAGGTGGGCGGCGTCGTGGGCGCCTTGGGTGAGGCCAGAGTAGGACGTGCGCCGCCACACCGGGTCGATCGAGGCAGAGAATGCTGGGGCGATGAGCTCTTCGAGCCGGTCACGGCGATGGGCCAGCACAGGGATGGGCCCCGTTGAGCAAGGCAGGCAAACGATGCCGGCTCCCGCCAGCCAGTCGAGCCGATCCGGGGTTCGGATGGGTGCCTTCTTGTCGATCGGGTACGCCGCCTCAGGGGCGCCTGGACGGGATCGGTCCCGATAAAGCACACGGTGCAGGGCCGATGCCTCAGTGTTGCGGGGGGTGGGCGCCCACCACATGGTCAGCTGAGATTGCGCGCGAGTTGCGGCTACGTAGAGCGCGCGAAGCTGATCTTCGGCGCGTTCAGTCTGCGCCAAAGCTCGTCGCCCGGCGCGTCCGGGGGCTTCTTTGCCACCAATGTCCAGCATGCGCACCCCGTCGGGGTCGTGGAAGTCGATGGCGGCTCCTGAGTCTTCAGAGGAGACGTAGAGATCGGCCATGTGGGGCAGCAACACGATCGGGAACTGCATGCCTTTGGCTTTATGGATGGTCATCACGTGGACGGCCTTGCGATCGGTCTCCAGCCGGCGGGTGCGGTCGCTGGCCCTGTCACCATGTTCGATCTGGTCGGCCAGCCAACTGACTAACGCGGGGCCGTGCGTCCCGTCGGTGTATTCGGCGTGCAAGATTTCGGCGAGCTGGTAGTGGTCGGTCAGGATGCGTTCACCGCGCGGACGGGCCAAGAGGCGTTCGGCAAGTCCCCGCTGATCGTCCCCGGGGTCTGCCGTGATGGCTGCAAACAGTGCGGCGACGCCATGCCTGGTCAGGAGCTGGGCCCAGCGGTGCAACCGGGCAGACCAGCCGTTGAGTTGGCTGTCGCTGGCCAGGGCCAAAGCGTCAAGATCGGCCCCGACGAAGTCGGTGAGGATTGCTTCGCGGTTACGGCGGCGGCCCGGCTCGATGAGTGCTCGCAACAGAACCAACCAGTCCTGCGCGGCTTCGGAAGAGAAGATCGAATCTGAGCCGGAAAATGCGACAGGGACGTCGGCGTTGGCCAGCGCTGCGGCGAGCTCTCGTCCGCGTCTGTTGGTGGTCACGAGGACGGCGATATCTCGGGCCTCGACCGGTCGGACGGTGTCGCCGTCGGTCACGGAAGTCCCGCCGGAAAGCAGACCAACGACCTGAGTTACCAGATCGCGGTGAATCGCGGTTCTGGCGGTGGCAGCGGGTAGGGGATGGTCGGCGGCCACATAACGCAAGCTCACCGGAGGCGGGGCGTGGGGACCGGCGAGACGGGATCCCAGATGGGCTGCCTGCACTTTTTCGACCTGGATCCCTGACCCGAGTGACGCGCCGGCGAACAGGGCGGTAATCGCGTCGACTACCGGTCCGTCAGATCGGTAGTTGGTGGTCAAAAAGTAGCGATCTGTCGCGGCCAGGGCGGCTTGGTGGTAGCTGGTGACGTCGGCGCCCCGGAAGCTGTAGATGGCCTGTTTTGGGTCGCCGATCAGCACCAGCGGGACATGCCCGGCGAAGGTCTGGTTCAAGATCTCCCACTGGACAAGATCGGTGTCTTGAAACTCGTCGACGAGGACGACAGCGCATCGACGGCGTAGGCGCCGAATACCTGCCTGCCCAGCCGGGCCTTGCAGGGATTCATACAGCCGTCGCAGCTGGTCGTCGTAGGAGTAGACCCCGAGATGCCGCTTACGCCGGTCGAATTCTGCTCGGACTTCGGCGGCGAAGGCGAGCCGCTCCGCAGCCGGGCCTTGTGTCGAAGCTGGGGTCAGCGTCGAGGCCGGAAAGTCGACAGCGCAGGCTTGGGCTATCGCGGTCGCGGTCACGAGGTCGAAAGGTCGAGGGGAGGCGGTGGCATAGCGGGCCAAATAGAGGTCGGCGACAATCTCGTCAACTAACGGGCTGAGATCGTCGACCAAGGTGGCTGAAGGAT
>CAYWIN010000106.1:4519-6988 GCA_964458365.1 uncultured Propionibacteriaceae bacterium | reverse complement strand
CCTGCGCCGGAGTGGGAGGAGTTCGCGCGCGCCGCCTGGCCCGGTCGGGTTCCGCTGCCGGTGGCCAACGTTTTCGGGCGACTCAACCTCACCTTGTTGATCCTGGGCGTGGTGGTCGGACTGAGCGCGGCTTGGATGCGGTCACCGTGGTTGGCTTTGTGCGCGTGGGCCGTTCCCGCACTTGCTGACTGGTTGGCGACCCGCTCAGACCACCCCACCACTCGACTGCTGAACTCCGTGGGTTTACATGCTCAAGCTCGGGGCATGATTCGGAGCATCCTGGCTGCGGCGGCGGTGCTGATCGCGGTGGCTCCCAATGCGGTGAACGCGGGGCTTTCCTATGTCAGCGTCGCGCTTGCCGTTCACCTGGCGTGGTTGATGCAGCCCATGCTGTCCCGATGGACCTGGCGATCCGCTCCTGCCGTCCAATACGTCCCACAGGCCACCGATCAGCCTCATTGGCTGCGGCGCTACGTATCGATCTATGCCCGTGCCGTGGGCGCCCCGGTGGTCCTCACTCTGATCGAGCTGTGTGCCCTCGTGGACGCGGTGATCGCTGAGTATCGGCCGGCTGGAACCAACGATGCGCTGCTGGGGCTCACAATCGCTGGCGCCCTGGGCGAGACCGCCCTGCTCTACGCGGGCTGGACCGCCTGGCAAGCCCACGCCGCTCGACGGGATGCCACCAAGATCGGCGATCAGCTGCGTCACGCCTTGGCCGAGCGGGAGCCCACCTTCATAGTTCACATTTCCGCACCAGCTCGCCGGGCAGCTCGGGCGGCAAATCCGTGGAGCCCACTGTTTGACGCTGCGCCCGATCACGGCATCGTGGTGGTTCGACAGGCCAGCCAGTTGGCGGATCTGGTGCACGGACGGCATCCGGTGATTTACGCGCCCAAAGACCTGCAGGCGACACAGCTCCTGGATTCGGGCATCATTCGAGCCGTCTTCTATCCCGTCATCGATCCGGGGAATGCTGCGCTGCTTGCCGACCCGCGTCCGCGCCACATTTTGTTGGCTGACGGTGACTGTGACCAAGCGGCGATGACCAACAATCTGGCGCGCGGCATGGATGAGGTATGGGTGCCCGGAAAAGCTGCTGCCGAACGCTTCGAACGCGCAGGCGTCGACCTTTCTGGAACGGCCGTTGTCGAAATTGGGCGGCCACAGTTGGCCGAGCTTAGCGAGGGGCCGACCGGCAATGCGCGGACGGTCGTGCTGTACGCGCCGACTTTCGAAGGTGACCAGGCGAACGTTCAGCACACGTCGATTGGCGTCCAAGGGGTTCGCCTGGTCAAGCGTCTGCTGCGCAAGTATCCCGATGTCGAGATCTGGTTCCGTCCTGATCCGTTTACCGCTGTGCACGAGTCCGACCTGTTGGTGCCCGTTACGGAAATCACCACCGTTTTGCGTGCGGCACGCAACGGTCATCGCGTGGTGAGTGATCTCACCGAGCTTGAGTGCCTGGCTGGTGCAGACGTGCTCATTTCCGACGTTTCGCCATTAGGCATGGACTTCCTCGCGACCGGGCGTCCGATCATCACCTGCGATGTGGACGGCGAGACCCAGGCCGAGTTCGTCGCGGCGTATCCCACCCAGGCAGCGGCCTATTTGATCGGACCCAATCTGGAAGGCCTGGACCAAGCGATGAGTCTGGCATTGGGAGACGACCCCCTTCGTTCCGCTCGTCAGGTGATGGGTCAACGTGTGTTGGGCGAACTCAGCGCTGCCGAATTTGATCGACAGCTGCACCGCGTCCTGCATGAGAACCACGACGCCGCCCCGGTGGTTAGGCTGACCTCATGACCACCCCGGTTGATCCAGTCCATACCGCAGCCTGGGTGAAGCTCACCGAGCTTGCTCGCGACCTGAGCCCCGATTTGCGGACGTGGTTCGACGATGATCCTGCACGCGCCGAACGCTTCAGTTTCGCTGCCGGAGACCTCCATGTTGACCTATCCAAGGGCTTGATCACCGAGCCCATTTTTGTGGCGCTGGTTGAGCTGGCCGAACAGGTCGGACTGCCAGCTCAACGCGACGCCATGTTCGCTGGCGAGAAGATCAACAGCACCGAACACCGCTCCGTCTTACACACCGCGCTGAGGCGGCCTCGCGGTGAAGTGCTCACCGTCGAAGGAGTCGACGTCGTCGCGCAGGTACACGCCGAACTGGACCGCGTCTTTGCCTTTGCCGAGCGAGTGCGATCTGGTCAGTGGCGGGGTATCTCGGGCAAAGAGATCCGTCACGTGGTTAACATCGGGATCGGTGGTTCCGACCTCGGCCCCGTGATGGTCTATGAGGCGTTGTTGCCCTATGCCGATGCCGGGATCGAATGCCGTTTCGTTTCCAACATCGACCCCACCGATCTCGTGCAAAAGACCGCTGACCTTGACCCCGAAACGACATTGTTCATCGTGGCCTCGAAGACCTTCACCACCCAAGAGACTCTGACCAATGCCCGACTCGCTC
>CAYWIN010000106.1:0-4509 GCA_964458365.1 uncultured Propionibacteriaceae bacterium | reverse complement strand
TTGGCTGTTGGCCGGTCTGCGTGAGGCGGGGGTTGCGTCCGGAGAACAGGCCGAACGTCGGGCTGTCAGCAAACACTTCGTCGCTGTTTCCACCGCCCGCGACAAGGTGGCTGAATTCGGCATCGATCCGCAGAACGCGTTTGGCTTCTGGGATTGGGTGGGCGGACGCTACTCGGTCGACTCAGCGGTAGGGACAGCGATCGTGGTGGCTGTCGGCCCGGAGTGCTTTGCCGACTTCTTGGCCGGTTTCCGGCTCATGGACCGCCATTTCGTTGAGACCCCGCTGGCAGCCAATGTGCCCGTCCTGCTGGGCTTACTCAACGTCTGGTATCGCAATTTTCTTCACACCACCAGCCACGCAGTGCTGCCGTATGCCCAATCACTGCACCGATTCCCGGCCTACCTGCAGCAGCTGACTATGGAATCCAACGGCAAGAGCGTGCGTATCGACGGCAGCCCTGTTACCACCGAAACTGGCGAGGTCTTTTGGGGCGAGCCGGGCACGAACGGGCAACATGCCTTCTATCAACTGATCCACCAAGGCACCGACATCATTCCGGTGGATTTCATCGCGGTGGCTAACCCGGCCTACCCGTTGACCGACGGGACCGTCGACGTCCATGAGCTGTTCTTGGCGAACTTCTTTGCGCAATCCAAGGCGCTGGCCTTTGGCAAGACCGCCGAGGAGGTACGGGCCGAAGGGACCCCAGAGGAAATCGTCCCGGCGCGAATCTTCCCGGGAAACCGGCCCAGCACGTCGATTATGGCCCCAGCATTAACCCCCTCGGTGTTGGGGCAGCTGATCGCCCTGTATGAGCACATCACCTTCACTCAGGGAGCGGTGTGGGGTATCAACAGCTTTGACCAATGGGGAGTGGAACTTGGCAAACAGCTGGCCGGTCAGATCGCGCCAGCGGTCAACGGGGACCCGTCCGCGTTGACCCAGCAAGATGCGTCCACGCGATCCCTGATCACCTACTATTTGTCCTGTCGCAAGCAGCGCTGAATCGTGGCTTTTGTGCATCGTGCACTAAGCTCGCAGCGGCAATGTGAGCGCTTCACTCCGTGCGCCACCCGCAGTCAAGTCCGATTGGAGTTCATACAGGTATGAGCCTGTCTGAGATGGCCGAGCAGTCTGGCCTACGCCGGGTGGGTGCCCGCCCCGGAACACTGTCTTACCTCAAGCAAACCTGGGCCCGGCGGGACTTCATCATTACGATGGCCACCTACCGCATGGCGATGCAGAACCAACAAAACCGGCTTGGTGCGTTTTGGCTGGTGTTGAAGCCCACGTTGAATGCGTTGATTTATGGTCTGATCTTTGGCGTACTGCAGGGCTCCAGCCGCCCGCCGGACTACGCGGCCTATGTGGTCATCGGGGTCTTCATGTTCGAGTACTTCGGTGGCTGTTTTGGCCAGGGCGCTCGAGCTATCACCAATAACCGGCCGTTGGTGCAGTCGCTGGCCTTCCCGCGGATTTCGTTGCCATTGGCGGTGGTCGTTGAGCAGCTGTACACCTTGCTGCTGTCGCTGTCGGTGATGTTCGTCATCTTGATCGTGATGGGCCACTATCCCAAGTGGAGCTGGCTTTTGATGGTTCCGCTGATCCTGCTGTACAGCATGTTCAACACCGGCATTGCTTTGCTCACCGCGCGCCTGACCGTCCACTTCCGGGACCTCACGCAGATTTTGCCCTTCGTTTCGCGACTGCTGTTCTACAGCTCCGGCGCCTTGTTTGACGTGGGCATCATTTTCAAACAGCACCATTGGGTTGTTCAGCTTTACGACTGGTACCCGATCTATCAGGCTCTGGTGATCGCCCGGTCGGTCCTTATGTCGGGCGTGAACTACAACCCGATGTTCTGGGTTTATCTCGGCGCTTGGGGCGTCGTCGCACTTGTTGGGGGATTCTTGTTCTTCTGGGCAGCCGAGGAGCGTTATGGCCGAGACTGAGCGCAAGCCGGTTGTGATTGTGGACGACGTCCACGTCAAATACCGAGTCTTTGCTGGTGGCGGTGCCATCAACCGAAATGTCCGCAGCACCCGGCGTGTGACGCGGCTTCGGGTCGTCCATGCATTGAAGGGCATTTCGTTCGTTGCCTATGAAAATGAGTCGATTGGTGTAATCGGCTCGAACGGTTCGGGCAAATCCACCTTGATGCGAGCCATGGTCGGTTTGACCCCGCCGGAGTCTGGGGCGGTGTATGCAGCATCGCGGCCCAACATGCTGGGTGTGGGTGCGGCGCTGTTGCCGGACCTGTCCGGCGAGCGCAACATCGTTTTGGGCGGGTTGGCTTTGGGCTTCCAGAAGTCTGAGATTGCGCAGCTGCGAGACAAGATCGTGGATTTCTCCGAGCTGCAGGACTTCATTGATCTGCCGATGAGGACGTACTCCTCAGGTATGCAGGCCCGGCTGAAGTTCGCGATTGCCGCCTCGCAGCAACACGACATCCTGATCGTGGACGAGGCTCTTGCCGTTGGTGATGCTCGATTCCGGTTGCGGAGCGAGGCGCGGATCCGCGAGATTCGTGACAACGCTGGCACCGTCTTTCTGGTGTCTCACTCGATGGGGTCGATCCGCGATACCTGTGACCGGGTCATCTGGTTGAACAAGGGCGAGCTGGTCATGGACGGGCCAACGGACGAAGTCGTAAGCGCCTACGAGGCACGATAGCCCTCAGCTTCACCGGATCGCCTTCCTGCGGGCATCGGGCCCAGCCCGTATTGTTGGCTGCGATCTGGTGCGCAGACCGGGAATGATCCCGGGAGGAAGGATTGACGTGCGAGTTATCACCTACGGCACCTTCGACCTCTTTCACGAAGGGCACCGGCGTCTGCTCGAACGGGCCAAGGCCCTGGGCGATTACCTGATCGTCGGGGTGACCACCGACAACTATGACGATTCCCGCGGCAAACTCAATGTGGCCCAAAGCCTGATGGACCGGATCAAGAATGTCGCCGACTCGGGCCTTGCCGATGAAATCATCATCGAAGAGTACGAAGGGCAGAAAGTCCAAGACATCCAGCAACACGGAGTCGACGTTTTTGCGATCGGTTCGGACTGGTTGGGTCGTTTCGACTACCTCGAGGACTACTGCAAGGTCGTATACCTTGAACGCACCAAGGGGATCTCCAGTACCCAACTGCGTGACGAGGCCGGTGTGATCCGGGTGGGCGTCGTGGGAGCCGGACGGATTGCGGCCCGCTTTGTTGCTGAGGCGCGATATGTCAGCGGGGTGAGTGTCGAAGCGGTCTACTCTCGCACTTTGGACAAGGCCGCCGAGTTCGCTCGCCAGCATGAGCTCGCTGCCGCACCGCCGGACTATGACCAACTCTTGACTCAAGTGGACGCGGTCTACATTGCGACCCCGCACGAGACGCACTACGACTACGCCTGTCGAGCGATTGCGGCCGGTGTTCATGTGTTGTGCGAGAAGCCCATGACGCTGACGTCGGCCGAAACTGCCGACATCTTTGCCCGCGCCGAAGCCGCCGGGGTTGTTGCGCTTGAAGCAGTCAAGACGGCTTTCTCTCCCGGCTTTCAACGGATGGTGGCGGTGGCCCGCAGTGGTTCGATCGGCCAGGTGCGTTCGGTGGATGCCACTTTCACCAAACTGGTCCGCCAGGGGCGCGAGCTGGAGGGGGCCGACGGCGGCTCGATTTCGGAGCTGGCGACCTATCCCTTGCTGGCCATTGTCAAGCTTTTGGGCGCGGACTATTCCGATCTGCGGACGGTGTCATTGCGCCCCGAAGGGGCAAACGTCGAGGTCTTTTCGCGGATCGATCTGACCTATCCGCACGCGGTCGCGTCCGCGCGAACCGGGCTGGGTGTGAAAGCTGAGGGAAGTCTGGTCGTCGCCGGGTCCGAAGGGTACATCTACGTCCCGGCCCCGTGGTGGCTGACCGAGTACTTTGAGGCCCGCTTCGAAGACACTCGAGCGAACAAGAAGTACTACTACAAGTTTGACGGTGACGGGTTGCGCTATGAGCTTGCAGAGTTTGCCGGCTTGATCCGGGCAGGCAAGGCCGAATCGTTCAAATTGCGGGCCGCTGAATCGGTGGCCATTGCCGCGATTATCGAAAGCGCGCGGTCCTCGTCTGAGGAGATTCACTGAGGCTTTCGGCCAAGCCTGTCCGACCACCACGCCGATCCCCTAGGGTTGCGCCATGAAGAGCCGTTGGACGTGCCGCCAGACGGCTTTTGTTGCGCTCGGTGCGGTGGGAGTCGTGTTGGGGTCGCTTCGGGTCGGGCTGGAACGTTGGGCCTCGTCGCGCATCGTGCCGGTCGCAGAGACACCGAAGCTGCCAGCGGCTCTCGTTTTGGGCACCACGGTCACCTCCAGTTGGCAGCCTTCCCAGTTCTTGGCCGCTCGTCTGGACCTTGCTGCACAGCTATATGCCCGAGGATCGGTTGACCAGCTGTTGCTATCCGGCGACGGTCATCTGGGCGGCGACGATGAGCCCGGTGTGATGCGGGACTACCTGATCAGTCGCGGAGTTCCCGCCGAA
>CAYWIN010000105.1:0-7329 GCA_964458365.1 uncultured Propionibacteriaceae bacterium | reverse complement strand
CGATCCCGGCCCAGCTCTGGCTTTCGCGGTCTTCAGAATCGTCGACAGGGAATCCGTCAGCAACTTTCATCGTCCAGTTGTTGATCGGCAAGGCCAGCAACATGGTGGCGGACCGCTCCTTGTCGGTCATCGGACGAACCTCGCCGCTTCGCCCGGGTAGGTAACGGTCCAGGTAGGACAGCAGGCCAGCGGAAAGGTCGTCCCCTGTGAGTTGTTGGCATTGCCCGAAAATCACCGCACTGCGATACCGCATTCCGGTGCCGAAGGCAGACCGTCCGACCTTCAGCGCGTCAGCCACGGCCACCGTGAAGCAGATTTCGGCACCGTCGGCCAGAGCCCGCATCCGGTGCGAGCCGGTGGAACCGTGCAAAAGCACCCGGTCTCCATCACGGGCAAAACTCACCGGGAGCACCAGCGGACCCTCCGCCAGGGACAGGCCGACGTAGCCCACCCAGATTTCGTCCAACAATGCGTCCAGAGCGCATCGGTCGTCACGGAGACGCTCCGGCTTCCGAGACGGCTTCACCGTTCGTGTCATGGCGACAACCTACGCCAGCTCAAGCCCTCGCCAGGCCCGGGTTGCGGTGGACCACCAGCGCCAAAATGGCGGTCTCGGCGCAGAGTAATCGGGCCAGCACCGCAACCCGGGGGCTTTGCCAAAATCATGGCTTCAGGAACTCTGCCCCCAACCAGGATTCTGGAATACCGAAGCCCTCCACGAGGGCGAGCCATTGGGGACGGAGGGTAGCGCAGAGCGCTTCGATTCCCGGTTCGATCGCTTTCGATCGGGCTGCTGAGATCTTGGAGTGCTCCATGAACCACGCCCGGTCACCAAAGATGCTGTCCAGCGCGTACAGGCTGCACAGCTGCTCGAGAGTCTCCCGGGTCACCGGATCGGAGCATCCCTCGATGGCAGCCACAAAGGCTTCAAATGCCGTCCGCTCCACATGAGCACGAGCCACGAACAGGGAATGATCACCCAAACGGTTGACGGCGGCGAAGTCCTTGCCTGCCTTGCGCGCCCGCTGGGCCAATGACTCCAGGGAGTGCCGCTCACGCTCGGTGAACATCAGCGCCTGCCAGCCCCGATCCAGCACATTCGTTGTCTCCGGTTGGCGACGCGCCACCGAGACGAGCCGCTCGATCGCAACCGAGGCAGCGGTACGTTCCCAGACGGTGTCGCCGACGACCCGGGCGGTGGCCTGCATCATCGCAACCGTGGTGAACTCGCCCCACATCTTCTGGTAGTCGGTCAGCAGTGCCTTGGCCACTTGCTGCAATAAGACGGTGTTGTCGCCTTCGAAGGTGGCGAAGATGTCGACGTCTGCGCGCAGTCCCACCAACCGATTCTCGCTGAGGTACCCGGCACCACCACAGGCCTCGCGGCATTCCTGGAGGGCGTCGTTGGCGAAACGTGTGGTCAGCGCTTTGATCCCTGCGGCTTGCGTTTCCAGCTGCCGATGATCGCGCTCGGTGGCATGGGGATGTTCCTGGACGTGGACCAGCTCACCGGTCACTTGGTTTTGGGCCAGTCCCAGGGCGTAGGCGCGTGCAATTAGCGGCAGGAGCCGTCGCTGGTGAATCGCATAGTCGGCCAGCAGCACACCGTCGGGATGACCCGGAGCGACGAATTGGCGTCGTTTCAGCGCGTAGCGCGACGCAATCGACAGGCCGCGCCGGGCGGCGATTCCGGCCCCGGCGCTGACACAGATCCGGCCGCGGTTGAGGGTGCTGAGCATGGTGAAGAAGCGTCGTCCCGGACTGGAGATTGGCGAGGTGTAGCGTCCGTGGTCGTCGACGCCGCCGTAACGATCGAGCAGCATCCGGCGAGGAACTCGCACCCGTTCAAAGCGCAATGTGCCGTTGTCGATTCCGAGCAGGCCGCCTTTCCCCCCGTGATCGCCGATCGTGACGCCGGGCATCGGCTGGCCGTCCCCGTTGCGGATCGGCACCAAGATGGCATGGACCCCGTGACGTTCGCCGCGCACCTGAAGCTGGCCGAAGATCACGGCCATGGACCCGTGATTTGCGGCATTTCCGATGTAGGCCTTGGCGGCTTCTTCCGTCGGAGTGTGCACCTCGAATTCGTCGGTTTCGGGAATGAAAGTGATGGTGGTCTCCACACTGGACACGTCCGAGCCGTGACCGAGTTCGGTCATCCCGTAGCAGCCGAGCAGATCCAGCGAGGCGATGTCTGCCAGGAAGTGATCGTGATGCCAGGCAGTGCCCAGGTTCGCGACGGCACCCCCGAAAAGACCCAGTTGCACTCCGGATTTGATCGTTACCGAGAGATCACCGTGGGCGAGGGTCTCGAAAGCAATCACGGTGGCCAGCACATCGCCGGGGTCGTCGGCATTAGTCGGGACGCCGGTGGCCAAAACTCCGGCTTTGCTCAGCTCGATGAGCCGACCCAACACCCATTGACGGGCTGTCGGCAGGTCTTGCTCCGGATCGCGAAGAAGGTTCGCGCTGGGGAACTGGGCTCGGGCGTCTGCTCTGAGTTCGGCATAGGGCCCGTCCAGAGCCAGCCGCAGGGACTCTCCCAGATCACGGGTTTGTTTTGACGGATTGATCAACAGGGTCATCGTTGCTCCTGAAGGTGTGGAATTGCGCTAAGCCCCCGCCCGAGCGCGGGGTCGAAGAGGGCATCGATATCTGCGACGACCTCGGAAATTGGTTCCTGCTGTCCGGCTGCCATCCATCGGTCCGCTGCAGCTCGGATGAATCCCACCAGGCCGTGGCCCCAGGTTGACGCGCATCGCGGGTCTTGACCTCGTCGAACCAGATGCTCCGAGATCGCTTCGCTGACATGGTCGCCCATGATGTCCAGCAGGCCGCCATAGGGATCGACCCGGGCCCCTCCCTCGTCCGAGGGAGGGTTGAGCACGAAGCGGTAGATCTCGGGGTCGCGCTCGACGAGCTTGAGGTAGGCCTCGGCAAGGTCGTGGACCAGACTGGCCAGATCCTGTGGATCGGTGAGTTGGAGGGCGGCTTGCAGGTCCTGATGGATGAAATCGTGGACGTTGGCGACAACGGCGGCATACAGCCCGGCCCGATCACCAAAGTGCCGGTAGATGACGGTCTTCGAGGTCCCTGCTTGGGCCGCAATTTCGTCCATGCCGACTCCGGCGCCGTACCTGCGGATCGCGCGCAATGTGTCCGAAACCAGTTGTCGGCGGCGGTTTTCGCGGTGTTCGGCCCAGCGGGTGTCTCGACCATCAGTACTGC
This sequence comes from uncultured Propionibacteriaceae bacterium, assembly GCA_964458365.1. GTDB lineage: Bacteria > Actinomycetota > Actinomycetes > Propionibacteriales > Propionibacteriaceae > Propionicimonas. Next base: position 4,101 of record CAYWIN010000105.1, on the reverse strand, counting down.
TTGGCATGCCCCAAGGGTACCCGCTACTCCCTGTACCTGCTACCGTCGGTATCTAATAACTCTTTGGTACTCGATCTTGGGAGGACCTCATGAAACTGCCCCGATCAGCGGTGATCGTCGGCGGAAACCGCACCCCCTTCGTCAAGGCCGGAACCGCCTACGCTTCGGTCAGCAGCCAAGACCTCCTCACCGCCGCACTCGACGGACTGGCGGCCCGATTTGGGCTGGCCGGCACCCGGATGGACGAGGTTGCCGGAGGTGCCGTTTTGAAGCACGCCCGAGATTTCAACCTCACTCGCGAAGCCGTGCTCGGTTCGGCCTTCGATCCCACCAGCCCCGCCGTTGACCTCCAACAGGCCTGCGGCACTGGATTGGAAACCGTGATCTACCTTCACAACAAGATCTCACTGGGCCAAGCCAACGTTGGCATCGGCGCGGGCGTTGACTCTGCCTCCGACGCCCCCATCGTCATCTCTGACCGCCTACGCCGAGCCCTGCTGCGCGCCCAGCGGGCTCATTCACTTCCCGAACGCCTGAAAGCGCTGGCTTCGATTCACCCATCCGACATGGCGCCGGTTGCGCCACAGGTAGTGGAGCCGCGCACCGGTTTGAGCATGGGCGAACATCAAGCGCTCACCACCGCCCGCTGGCACATCGCGCGAGCCGACCAGGACGCCTTGGCCCTGAACTCACACCGGCGCCTTGCTCACGCGTGGGAGGCCGGATTCTTCGACGATCTCGTCACCGGATATCTGGGCGTCACCCGTGACGGCCTGCTGCGCCCAGACACGTCTGAAGAAAAGCTAGCCGCCCTAGCACCGGTCTTCGGTGGGCCGGACGGCTCTATGACAGCCGGGAACTCCACCGCGCTGACCGACGGAGCAGCGACCGTCCTGCTCGCCGAGTCGGGATGGGCACAGGCGCACGGACTGCCCGCATTGGCGCGCATCGTCGACGCTCAAGTGGCTGCCGTCGACCACGTCAATGGTGACGATCTCTTGCTCGCGCCTACCCACGCGGTCGCCGAGTTGTTGCGCCGACAGGGGATGAAGCTCGCCGACTTTGATTTGTACGAAATCCACGAAGCCTTCGCCTCGACGGTGTTGGCCACCTTGGCCGCCTGGGAATCGGCCGACTACTGCCGAGACCAACTTGGCTTGGACGGCCCCCTGGGCAGTATCGACCGCGACCGACTGAATGTGACCGGCTCCTCGCTCGCTGCGGGCCATCCGTTTGCCGCCACCGGGGGACGCATCGTGGCCAGCGTGGCCAAGCTCCTCCACGAACGCGGGGGCAACGCACGCGGGCTGGTGTCGATCTGCGCCGCCGGTGGACAAGGCGTCGTGGCGATCTTGGAGGCCGTGTGATGAGCACCATCGCAGAACGGCTGTTCTTTGCCCCTCCAACTCAGGCCGCAGCCACCCGCCTGGGATTGCCTAAACCCGAAGAGCTGCACCGGGGTCGGCACCGTTTGCCCGGCCCGGTGGCAGTCGCGACGCTGGCCGGTTCCTCTTTAGCGAAGGAAACCCTGGCATCACTGGATGTCGCAACAATCGAAGCGCTCCGTGACGGAGGTGACGAACTGCCCGCATATGGCCCTTCGCTCGCCGCGCTCATCGTGGATGCCTGCGGGCTGCGCGAACTGCACCAGCTGGAGCAGGTGCGGGCTGCGGTACGTCCGGCGTTGTCGGCGCTTTCCCCGTCAGCCCGCATCGTCTTGATCGCCGACGCTGACCCCACCGGGGTGGAGGCTCAGGCTGTACGCCAGGCGTTGGATGGCATCAACCGCACGATCGGCAAGGAGCTGCGTCACGGTGCCACCAGCAACCTGATCTATGTCGATGGCAAGACCGGCGCTGACGATCTGGCATCAACGCTGGCCTTCCTCTTGGAAGGCCGCTCGGCCTTCGTTGACGGCCAGTCCTGGACCGTGCATCACCGGCGCCCGGCACCGTCGGTGACCGACACTCCCCTGGCTGACCGGATCGTGGTGGTCACCGGTGCTGCGCGCGGAATCGGAGCTCAAATCGTGTCCGTTGCTGCCCGGGACGGGGCGCAGGTGATCTGCATCGACGTCCCCGCTGCGGGCGAAGGGCTGGCACATACTGCGAACCAGGCCGGCGGTACCGCCCTGCAACTCGACATCACTGCCGCCGATGCCGGGGAACGTATCGCCGCCCATGTCACGACGCGCTATGGCAACGATGCGCGCATCTACGCCATGGTGCACAACGCCGGAATCACCCGAGACAAGCTGCTGATCCATACCGATGCCAGCCGGTGGGCGCAGGTCATCGATGTGAACCTCGCCGCTCAGCTGCGCATCAACCCCGTTTTGCTTGATGGGCGCCGGGGAGGGTTTGCGGAGAACGGACGCATCGTGTCAATCGCTTCAACCTCAGGCATCGCCGGGAACCGCGGCCAGGCGAACTATGCGGCGTCCAAAGCGGGGGTTGTGGGCCTTGTGCGAAGCCTCGCCCTCGAACTCACCGATCGAGGGATCACCGTCAACGCGGTCGCGCCGGGTTTCATCGAAACGGAGATGACCGCCAAGATTCCCTTTGTGCAGCGTGAGATCTTCCGACGGACGAACAGTCTGAGTCAGGGCGGACAGCCGATCGATGTCGCCGAAACCATCGGATACTTCCTGGACCCGGCGAGCACGGGGGTGACTGGCCAGGTCATGAGGGTTTGCGGCCAGAATCTGGTCGGTGCGTGATGGAGCAGGCTCGCGAACTCGAGACCATGCCGAAACTCGGCGCGCATTTTGCTCGGGCCTTGTTGCCACGTTTTGATCGAGGCCCAGCACGGGTGCCCGATACCGAGGTGCTCGTTCGCGACGTCCACCAGGATCCCGACCGACTCGCTGCCTACGACCGGCTGTGCGGGTTCGACGTCCGCAACCAGGTGCCACCCACCTGGCTGCACGTACTCACTTTTCCCTTACATGTGGTGGGGCTGAGCTCACCGGAATCGAGTCTGCGACTGGCGGGCGTGGTGCACGTGTCGAACCAGATGCACCTCGTCCGTCCGGTGTCTGTCACCGAAGTGCTCGATATTCGCGTCGGCATCGGCAACCTGCGCCCGCACCGTCGTGGAGCCTTGCTGGATCTGGTCGGACGAATCCATGTCGGCGACGAACTGGTCTGGACCGGTACCAGCACTTACCTGGCGCCGGGCGCTTCGGTGACGGGCGAGTTGGTTGCCGTGCCGCATGCCGAGTTTTCCGCTGCGCCCCCGCTGGCTCAGTGGAAGCTTTCGCGTCATCTTGGTCGCGAGTATCGCCAGGTTTCCGGTGATCCGAATCCGATTCACACTCACCGCCTGGTGGCCAAAGCTTTCGGTTTCGACCGGCCGATCATTCACGGCATGTGGACTCATGCGAAACTGCTGTCGGCATTCCAGGCCCGGTTGCCTGAGGCGTACTCGGTTCAGGTGAACTTCGCTAAGCCGATCCTGTTGCCTGGCCGGGTCGGGGCCTGGTGGCAACAGGATGTCAGCGGGTGGACCGCAGCCGTCACCACCGTGGACGGAAGCAAGCCGTATCTCACGATGCGTGTGTCGCACTGATTGCGCAGTGACCCAGCCTGCGGATTACCAGCGAGCTTTGGCCCGCTTGTCGCCCCGGGCGGGACGATCTCCCCGTCCGGAGTTGTGCTGGCCGCGGCCCGACGAGCCTCGGCGCGGATCGCCCGAATCGCGGGTGAGTTCGATCAGCTTCCCCGAGATGCGGGTGGCTTTCAGTGCGGTCCAGGCTTGGTCAGACAGCCGCGCGGGCAGTTCCACCAGCGAGTGGTCCATCCGAATGTCGATGTGACCGAAGTCTTCTCGACGTAGGCCACCTTCGTTGGCGAGCGCGCCCACGATCTGGCGTGGTCCGATCTTGTGACGTTTGCCGACCGCAATCCGGTAGGTGACCAGAGCCTGCCCTTCACCCCGGGGCTTTCCCGGGGTGCGTTCACCGCGCGCGGGGCGAGTGTCTGCGCGTTTCTCGGCCGCAGGGTCGAGAAGCATGGGTTCATCACCTTGCAAATTCAGCGCCAAAGCCGCCGCCACATCCCCTTCGGGGACGTCGTATTCCTCGACATAGTGGCCGACCAC
>CAYWIN010000104.1:2155-7400 GCA_964458365.1 uncultured Propionibacteriaceae bacterium | reverse complement strand
CCTCGGTTGCTTTCTGGTCAGGGGCGGAAAAGATCTTCTCCGTCGGACCGGACTCAATCAGACGTCCGGGCGCGCCCGTGCCAGCAATGTTGAAGAAGGCGGTGACGTCGGAAACCCGCGCCGCCTGCTGCATGTTATGCGTCACGATCACGATGGTGTACGTCTGCTTCAGTTCGACCATCAAGTCCTCAATGGCCAATGTTGAGATCGGGTCCAAAGCCGAGCATGGCTCGTCCATCAGTAAGACTTCGGGCTCCATGGCAATGGCCCGAGCGATGCACAACCGTTGCTGTTGGCCGCCCGACAGCCCCGAGCCGGGCAAGTTGAGACGGTTCTTCACTTCGTCCCACAGATTCGCTCCGCGCAAGGCGTTTTCGGCCAAGTCATCCTTGGCCGAAGAAGACAACCGGCGGTTGTTGAGGTTTATCCCGGCCAACACGTTCTCTTTGATCGACATGGTGGGGAAGGGGTTGGGGCGCTGGAAAACCATGCCGACATGACGGCGCACCCGCACCGGATCAACGCCGGGGCCGTAGAGGTTTTCGCCGTCAAGGAGGACTTCGCCTTCCACGCGGGCTCCCGGGATCACCTCATGCATCCGGTTCAGGGTGCGCAGAAAGGTCGACTTGCCGCAGCCCGATGGCCCGATGAAGGCAGTCACCGAGGTGGGATTGATGGTCATCGTGACGTCTTCGACGGCCCGAAAGTCGCCGTAGTAGACGTTCAGGTCGGTGATCTCAATACGTTTCGACATGGGTGGTGGATCTCCTTAGCCGCGTCCGGTTTTGGGCGCGAAACGACGGGCGATGATCCGCCCAATCAGGTTGAGCAACATGACGATGAGGATCAAGGTGAGCGCGCCTGCCCAGGCCCGATCCATATAAGCCGAGACATCCACTCCGGGATGTTGGTAGGAGTCGTAGACGTAGACCGGAAGGGTCATCATGGGGTTGGCGAAAAGATTGTTGTTCATACTCGCCGTGAAACCGGCGGCAACCAACAGCGGGGCGGTTTCGCCAATCACCCGGGCGATGGCCAAAATCACTCCCGAGACGATGCCGGACACCGCGGTGGGAAGTACCACACGGACGATCGTCAACCATTTCGGGACGCCCAAGGCATAGGACGCTTCGCGCAGCTCGTTGGGCACCAGCCGCAAAAGTTCTTCAATCGAGCGCACCACGACCGGAATCATCAGCACCGACAAGGCCACCGCGCCAGCCAGGCCGAAGCCGGTGTTCGGGCCAATAATCAAGGTCATCAAGGCGTAGGAGAACAGGCCCGCCACGATGGAAGGCACACCGGTCATCACGTCCACAAAGAAGGTGATTGCCCGACCAAGCTTCTTGCCGGCGGCGTACTCAGAAAGGTAGATCGCGGTGAGGATTCCGATCGGCACCGAAATCACTGTGGCTGCTCCGGTGATCCACAATGTGCCGACGATGGCATGCAGAGCCCCGCCGCCCGGCCCGACCACATTGCGCATCGATGAGGTAAAAAACGTCAGGTCGAAACGACCCACACCTTTGCTGAGGGCCTCCCAGATCAGGGAGCCCAACGGCACGAGGGCCAGGATGAAAGCTCCCGTGATCAGGTGGGCGGCCCGGCGGTTCGCGGCCTGCCGAGCGCCCTCCACCACGCGGGCGGCGATCTCCATCACCGCGAGGTACAACAGGTAGGCCATCACCACCGCCAAGGCGACATTTCCCCCGGCGAAAAGCTCGGCGAGGGCAAAGCCGGTGACGGTCGAGCCGACGAGCACCGCTGGGGTGACCATTTTGGGGAGACGTCCGGAGGTGAGTTCGCCCCCGGCGAGAGTCTGACTGAGGGTGGTCATCAGTTCGCTCCTGAGTATTCCGCTCGGCGGGCGACGATCGCTCGAGCGATCATGTTGACCACCAAAGTGATGACGAACAGCACCAAACCTGCGGCAATGAGCTGATTGGTCTTCAGTCCGAATGCTTCGGGGAAGTTCTGAGCGATGGTGGCTGCAATGGTGTTGGGGTTCTCACTGGTGAGCACTTCGAAGGTCAGATAGTGGCCCCCGGAAAGGACCATGGCTACCGCCATCGTCTCGCCCAACGCACGCCCGAGGCCGAGCATGATTGCGGCCACCACGCCCGGACGAGCGAAGGGCAGCACCGTCATCTTGATCATCTCCCAGCGCGTTGCGCCCAAAGCCAGTGCCGCCTCCTCGTGCAAGGTCGGCGTCTGCAGGAAGATCTCGCGGCTCAGGCTGGTAATAATCGGCAGAACCATGGTCGCCAGGACAACGGCGGCGGTCAGAATGGTGCGTCCCGTTCCGGACACTTGGCCAGAGAAGAAAGGGATGAAGCCAAGGTTGTCGTTCAACCAGGCATAGCTTCCTTTGACGGCCGGAGCGAGCACTTCGGCCCCCCAGAGACCGAAGACCACCGAAGGGACGGCGGCGAGCAGGTCAATCACGTAGCCCAGCGGTTGGGCCAACTTGCGGGGGGCATAGTGCGAGATGAAGAGCGCCACTCCGATTGCGACCGGCACGGCCATGGCTAGCGCCAACGTGGCGGCCCACACAGTGCCGAATGCGTAGGGCAAAACCCAGGACCAGAAGGGTCCATATCCCTGACTGGTGAGCGCATTCGGGTCGGCGAGCAGAGCCGGAGCGCCCTGGATCAGCAAGAAGCTCGCGACCGCAGCGAGAATCACCAAGATCATGATTCCGGCAAAGCGGGACAGCCCGGCAAAAACCCGATCGCCCACGCGTTGAGGATCCTTCGGGGTGACCTTGGCCACGTCAGCCGAAGTTTGGCTCATTGTCCTGCTTTCTGGATCGATGGTTCGGTGAGGCGTTCGACGGCGCCGGAGAGTTATCCTCCGGCGCCGCTGAACAAAGCAGGATTCACTTGATGGAATCCACGGCGGTCTTCACTTTGGCCTGCAAATCGGCCGAAAGCGGTGCCGATCCTGCCGCTTGAGCGGCGGCGTTCTGGCCGTCAGCTGAGGCGATGTACCCGATGTAGGACTTCACCAACTTGGCGGTAGCCGGATCTTTGTAGGTGTCGCAGGTGATGGCGTAGGAAACCAACACAGCGGGGTAAACACCTTCCGAGGTTCGGTTCAGCTTGTAGGCCAGGTCGTTGGCGGCACGACCCGGAATCAGCTGTGAGTGATCCAGGATGGCTGCGGCAGCTTCCGGGGTCGGCTTCACCGGCTTGCCATTGACCAGCAACTCGGCAACGCCCACATTCTTCGCGGCGGACGCATCTGCGTAACCGATAGTTCCGGTGCCACTGGATACGGCGCTCACCACACCGGACGTACCGGTGGCAGCTTCACCGCCGAATGCGGACGGCCAGGTGTCTGAGGCGGCCTGGGTCCACACCTTGGGAGCCAGCTGGTTCAAGGTGTCGGTGAAGTTATTTGTGGTGCCCGAGTCATCTGCGCGGTGCACTGCTGTGATGCCGGTGGCCGGAAGCTTGGTGCCCGGGTTCAGCTTGACGATGGCTGGGTCATTCCACTTGGTGATCTTGCCGGCGAAGATCTTGGCCAGTGTGTCGGCGTCCAAGATCAGATTGTTGACGCCGTCGACCTTGTAGATCACGGCAATCGGGGAGATGTAGACCGGCAGGTCGATCGCATTGGAGTTGGCGGCACACCCAGCGAACTTGCCGACACCCATTTCGGCGTCCTTCAAAGGACGGTCGGAGCCAGCGAAGGCGACCGCACCTGCGGTGAAGGCCGAACGGCCCGCGCCCGAACCGTCCGGGGCGTAGTTCACGGTGACGTTGGGATTCTTGCTCTGGAAATCGGCGACCCATTTCTCTTGGGCGGCCTTCTGGGAGGAAGCGCCTTTGCCAGAAAGGGTCGCGGTGGTGGCCCCGCCCTCATTGGTCGCACAACCGGCCAGCGCCAGGGCGGAGGCCGCGACCAGTGCGGCGGTGGTGATCAGCTTGGTCTTCACGCTGTTCCTTCACACTTGTGGTTTGTTGAGCGGGTTGCTCTGGACCACAAACTAAGTAGCCGTTGTGATCATGCTGGGTTACCCAGATGAACGGCAGGTGAATTCCGTGACAAGTGTTGTGCTGACCGTGGCGAGATCAGCCGGTCGGTTCGTGCATTTCCACAGCCAGCGGCTGGCCGGTTTTGTCGAGGTGAACGACAAGGGCCGTTGCCGGAGCCATTGCGCGCGGCGGCAGGCCTAAGGCCTCCAGCATGGTCGGCAGCACCGGACGGTGCCCGCAGACAACGGTGGGTTGCTGTTCGGCTGCTGCGACTCGAGCCAGCTTCCGGATCACTTTGCTCACCGTTTTCGGATCGGTCATGCCCCGTTCCTCTGTCAGCTCGTCATATGTGGCGACCGCGAACCCATGAGCTTTGGCGAACGGGCGGACCGTCTTCACGCATCGGGTGGCTGAGGACGACACCACCGAGGTCACCCCGTAGGCGTCGAGGAGCGGAACCAATGCTTGGCTCTGTCGTTTTCCGCGTTCGTCGAGGACCCGTTTGTGGTCAGGTTCGGTGCGTTCCCACGCCGCTCGGGGCAACGCTTTGGCATGTCGCACAATGATCAACGGGGTGGTGTCGGGCAGGTTTACCGCGTGGCGAAGTACGTCCCGCTCATCGGGGTACGTGGCTTGCCGAAGTGCCTGGGTGATCGAGAACCATCCCACGTCATCGATTTCATCGTCGGGCTCGTGGGGGTGGATCTCGTGAAGATGACCCAGCCAATAGTGCACCGTCTTCACGCCGCCACCAACGGGATAGCTAATCGATTTCGCGGGCAGCCGCAGCGAAACGACTGCCGCTGTCTCTTCGCGGGTTTCTCGCACGGCGCACACCGCCAAGTACTCCCCACGCTCCAGCTTCCCTTTCGGCAAGCTCCAGTCGTCGTAGTCCTCGCGGTGCACCAACAGCACCTCCGAAGCATTCGTAGCGGTCCGACGCAAAACGACGGTTCCTGCCGAAACGATGCGTTTGGTGGGGTCGGCCATGGCTAGTTCAGCGATCCGCGATGCGTCGCTGGCCCATCTGGCTGACCAAGAACTGCTGCATGTCGATTAGGGCTTCGCCCTCCGAATTCAGCGTGTGTTGGCTCCAATGGTTGCCTTCCAGCCACCAGGAGGCGGTGCCCGGGTCAAAGGCCAGATCGAAAAGCCGCTCAATCTGAGCGATGTGGGCCGGATTCGCCAATCCCACGATCACTTCAACCCGGCGATCGAGGTTGCGGTGCATCAGGTCCGCCGAGCCGATTCCGACCTGGGGCTGG
>CAYWIN010000104.1:0-2145 GCA_964458365.1 uncultured Propionibacteriaceae bacterium | reverse complement strand
TGGCAAACCAGTACAGGCGGCTGTGTTCCAAGAAGCGTCCCAAGATGCTGCGGACCCGGATGTTGTCGCTCAGGCCAGGAACGCCAGGACGTACGGCGCAAATCCCGCGCACCCACAGGTCAACGCTCACCCCAGCTTGCGAGGCGCGATAAAGAGCATCGGTGATCTCTTCATCAACGATGGAGTTCACTTTGATGCGCACTCCGGACGGCAACCCTTCGCGATGGTGCTCGATCTCTCGGTCGATGGCGGCGGTGAGCCCGTTGCGGATGGAGTGAGGCGCGACGAGCAGTCGGCGGTAGTTGGTCTCTTGAGACATGCCCGAGAGGTGATTGAACAGCTTGGCGACATCCTCGGTGATGACCGCATTCGCTGTCAGCAGACCCATATCTTCATACTGCCGGGCGGTCTTGGGGTTGTAGTTTCCGGTGCCAATGTGGCAGTAGCGGCGCAGACCGGCAGGTTCCTCGCGCACCACCAGCGACAGCTTGCAGTGCGTCTTCAGCCCCAACACGCCATAGACCACATGACAGCCCGCCTTTTCGAGCTTTCGGGCCCAGGCAATATTTGCTCGTTCGTCGAAGCGCGCCTTGATTTCGACCAGGGCCAACACCTGTTTGCCTGCTCGGGCCGCCTCGATCAACGCGTCGATGATCGGGGAATCGCCGCTGGTGCGGTAAAGCGTCTGTTTGATAGCGAGCACGGCAGGATCGGCTGCGGCCTGTTCGATGAAGCGCTGCACGCTGGTGGCGAAAGAGTCGTAGGGATGCTGCAACAACACATCGCGGTTCTTCAGCGCGGCGAACATGTCGGCCGGTTGGGCAGTTTCCACCTGGGCCAGTTCGGGGTGAGTTTTCGGCAGGAAAGAGGGGTACTTCAACGAGGCCCGATCCAGGTCCGCCAACGAAAACAATCCGCGAAGGTCCAGCGGACGCGGCAACCGGAAGACCTCCTGGTCATCAATGTCGAGTTCGCTAATCAAGAGCTCCAACATGCCCTCGTCGATGTCTTGTTCGACCTCCAGCCGCACCGGAGGACGTCCGGTCTTGCGCCGCAAAAGCTCCTTTTCGAGAGCGAAAAGAAGGTTCTCGGCATCGTCCTCTTCGACTTCGACGTCCTCATTTCGAGTCACGCGGAATGTGCTGTGAGCGACGATTTCCATCCCGGAGAAGAGCTGGCCGAGGTGGCGAGAAATCACTTCCTCCAGCGGGATGAACCGGCCATTGCCCAAGGGCAGGAAGCGGCTGAGAATATTGGGCACCTTGACCCGGGCGAACTGTTGGACTCCCGTATGGGGGTTTTGCACCAACACCGCGAGGTTGACGCTCAGTCCTGAGATGTAGGGAAACGGGTGTGAAGGGTCGACGGCCAGCGGCGTGAGGACGGGAAAGATGCGGTTCTCGAACAGTTCGCTCATCCGGCGACGCTCGTCGTCGCCGAGTTCGTCCCAGGCCAGGATGTGGATCCCTTCGGCGCTGAGCTCAGGGCGCAAGTCTTCGGCGAAGACACGAGTGGATTCGTCCACCAAGGCACGGGTGTGCGCCAGGATCGTGTCCAACAACTCCCGCGGCATCAGGCCGGAATTGGATGGGACCGCAACGCCTGCCGCCATGCGCCGCTTCAAACCGGCAACCCGCACCATGAAGAACTCGTCCAAGTTGCTGCAGAAGATCGCCAAAAAGCGGGCTCGTTCCAACAAAGGGACACGTTTGCGGTCCCGAGCCAGGTCGAGCACACGCTCATTGAAGGCCAGCCAGCTGAGCTCTCGGTCGTTGTACCGGTCAGGAGGCAGGTCAGAAAGATCTTCGGTGACCCGCACTGTGTTGGTCAGGCCGAAGGTGTCGTTCATTGCTGCTCCTGGGTGGTCAAGCGGTATTGCACGTCGAACCGGGCGGGGATGAACCCTGCCCGCTCGTACATTGTTACCGCTTTTCGTTCCGCCGTGTCGACGTAAAGTTCAACGCTGAGCAAACCCTTCGCGGCAAGGTGAGACATACCTGCGCGCAGCAAAGCCGCTCCGAGCCCGCGGCCTTGGGCCTGCGGGGCGATACCGATCACGTAGATCTCGCCGCGTCGATCATCGATCTGCTTGGTCCAACAGAAGCCGACTAGCCGCTGGTCCTGCCGGGCCAGACGCAGGGCCAC
>CAYWIN010000103.1:0-7469 GCA_964458365.1 uncultured Propionibacteriaceae bacterium | reverse complement strand
CCATCAGCACTATCCGCAAGATTTCCGGCCCGGATTGACGACTCGTCGCCCGTCCGGAAGCACCCGCGGTTTTCACGGCGCCACTGTAAAGGATTCCTCTGTGCGTCGGCGCGCTTTGCCGCACCGGCAACCACCGTCGTCGCTGCCGACACTGCAACTGGCGGCAATGTCGGAGCCAGACACCAGACGACGGGTGTGTGCGGCACCACCTGAGGTTTGGGCAACAGGCGACGTTCAGAAGTGTCAGCGCACGTCGGGTTTCGGTTTAGAGTCTGGGCCGTGAATGAACTCGCCGATGTGATTGCTGATTCGAACCGGATTGTCTTCTTCGGCGGAGCTGGGGTATCAACCGAGAGTGGCATCCCCGATTTCCGCTCCGGCGGCGGCCTGTACGACCAAGCCACCGGAATGGACTATCCCCCTGAAGAAGTGTTGAGCCTGGGGTTCTTTAGACAGCACCCCGAAGAGTTCTTCACCTACTACCGCTCCCATCTGCTTTATCCCAAGGCTCAGCCCAACCCTGCCCATCAGGCACTCGCCCAACTTGAGCAGGCGGGGAAACTGACCGCGGTGATCACGCAAAACATCGACGGCCTTCATCAGGCCGCCGGATCCCAAAAGGTTCTGGAGTTGCACGGAAGTGTGCATCGCAATCATTGCCTAGCTTGTCAGCGCAGCTTTGGACTCGATTCGATCGCAAACTCCTCCGGCATTCCACGGTGTGAATGCGGCGGAACGATCAAACCCGATGTGGTGCTGTATGAGGAGGCGCTGAATCCGGCGCTGATGGCCCAAGCGGCCTCGTATCTCAACGACGCCGATTTGCTGATTGTGGGCGGCACCTCGCTGGTGGTTTATCCGGCAGCGGGATTGGTGCAGTCCTACCGTGGCAGCAAGCTGGTGCTGATCAACAAACAAGCCACCACTTTGGATCGCCTGGCCACAATCGTGATTCACCAGCCGATTGGTGAGGCGCTGGCAGCAGCCTTGGCCTAGCATGCAAGGGAAACGCCGTTCCGACTTGTGAAAGGCCGCCCATGGAGCAACAGCTTCCGACTCTTCAGCAGGCCACAGCGATGGTCGCAAACCCGGCCACGTCTTCGATACAGCTCGCCCAGCTCGCAAACCTCTTTCCGCAGCTGCACCCACAAATCGCCCAGCACCCTCAGGCATCACCGGATCTGTTGAACTGGTTGGCGACTTCGCGCGATCCCGCAGTACAGCGGGCACTGGCCTCTCGCCGGTCGACTCCCCCGACACCCGGAGCGATCCCGCCAACGGCCGTCGCGGATCCCGCGGCGCAGGCCCCCATCACCCCCGCACCGAAGTCCTCGCTCCCCCTTGTCGCGGGAATCGTGATCGGCGTGGTTGTCCTCGCACTGATCGTGCTGCTAGCCGTCTGGGCCCTTGGCCCGAAGAAGTCTGCGTCCGCCACCCAGCCCTCAGCCGGACTTCCGTCCGGCGCACCAAGTTGCCCAAGCGGCACCACCCAGTTAGCTTTCGCCACGTTCGCCGACGGATGGGTCTTGGTCTGCGGATCGACAACAACCTCACCGTCACAGTGGTATTCGAGTGATTCCGGGCGAAGCTTTGAGTCGAGCTCAGTGAACTACTCCGACATGTACGGCCGCTACACCGCCCAATTTGGCAACGGGGCCTACGGCTGGCTAAACCACATGCCTGCGGTGTACGGCCGAAGCACCAACGGCTATCAGGTGGACGTCCAGCGTTCCGTGGGAACCATCTGGTTTAGCGGCGGTGGACAAGGCCAAACGGGATCATCGACGGGCCCCTTCGGCATTCCGGCGCCGGGAAGCTCCGCGGCCGATCAGGTTCGGTACCTCTCCGCTCTGCTCACCAAATCAGCCAAAGCACGTGCAGAGCTGCAACCCGCCGTCATTTCGGTGCGCGACTGCGAACGCGGCGATTCAGGCGACTATTCGACCGATGTGTCGGTCATCTCCAGCGTGGCCGACAACCGGACCCAGCTGCTCAGCGCGCTAGACAGCGCTCCGGTGGACCAGATTCCCAACGGCACCAGCCTGGTCACCGAGTTACGGACCAGTCTGCAGTACTCGCTTTCGGCCGATAATGCCTACCTGGCATGGGCAAAGACCGTGAACGCATCGGGTTGCGGAGCAGGTTCTGAAGCCAGCGGTCAGGCCTATTCGAAGAAGGCCGGGAACGCCAAGACGGTCTTCGTGAATCACTGGAACAGCAGCATCGCCCCAACCTATGGCGTCGCGACGGTGTCCAGGGAGACACTCTGACCACACGAACCGCCACAATGGAGCTATGGCTTTTTTGTCCCGCACCCAATGGCCCGCCGAGTTGACTGACCTTGTCGGACGCAGCCGGGTATTGGCATCAGCAAAGAGCACCGACGGCCCTGTCGCAGGGCTGGCAGACCGGCTGGTTTTCCCTCTCGACGGCGACTGGCGGGAGCAGCCTTGGCACCTCATCGAGCGCGGCGGGTGGAATCGCAATGACCAGTTGTTGAGCTGGACAACGGTCGACGGCACGGCGGTCGAATTGACGCTGACTGACCCCAGCAAGCTGCCGCAACTCTTCGAAGAACGGGTCAAGGCCACCATCGCATACAGCGGGAGCCTGCGCCTGGACGCGTCGGCCACCGTCATGATGAGCGCACGCCGTGACCTCACCAACCCTCAGGCGCCGCTCATTTGGTGCGCGTCACCCGCCCAGGACACCGACCCGAGTCGACTTCACGACCCCCGAGTGACGACTGAGCTGGCTCGTCTGCGTGACGAGTACGGTACGGGCTGAAGTTCTGGTAACGTTTCGCCTCGCGCAACGCGCGATCCCCTGTAGCTCAATTGGCAGAGCGTCGGACTGTTAATCCGTAGGTTCCTGGTTCGAGTCCAGGCGGGGGAGCTTCACTTGAGAAGCGCCCCAACGAGGCAAAGCCCTAGTAGGGGCGCTTTTCGTTTGACCGAGGAATCGCCCAGACAAGCGACGCCCCACTCGTTGGATGCGTTTGAGGACCACTTCCGTTTCGTTGGCAGGCCCGCTGGCGCGGCAGTTCGCATTCACAGAAGCTTCACACTGAACCTATGGGGCCTTCATCCCGGCTTTCTACCTTGTCACTATTCGCAACTCGACAAGGAGAAACGCCATGAAGACCTGGATGACTCGAACGGCCGCAGCCAGCGCGGTTGTGATCGGACTCGGCGTGGGGGTCGCCGCAGTCGCCGCGCAGCTCCGGTATTTGCGCGAAGAGGAACGCTTAGCCCGGGACGTCTACACCGCCATCGCGGCGCGCTATTCGGACGACGCGCCACAGTTCGCTCGCATTGCCGCTGCCGAGCAGCGCCACTTCGATGCGATGGGCGTCATGCTCGCTCGCTATGGGATCTTGGATCCATCCGCAGGACGGGCGAGCGGCAGCTACGCCGACCCGGCGCTGAGCGCCCTTCACGCCAAGCTCATGGCGCAAGCCAAGCTGTCGCTGGCCGAGGCGTACAAGGTCGGCGTGGCTATTGAAAAGGCGGACCTTGCGGATCTGAAGACCGCTCTCGCCCAGAACAACCCCAACGACGTGAAGGCCGTCTATACCAATTTGCAAAATGGTTCGAACGCCCACCTGGCGGCTTTCACCGCATTGCGTGATGGAAAGGCCGTAGGTGTCGGTACCGGTTACGGCCGCGGCCCGCAGGAGCGAACGCCGCTGCCGCTTCCAGCCCCGGGACGAACGCCCACAACGGCCAGGGCCGTCGCAGTCCAGCCAACAGCGCGGGCACCGGTGTGGCACGCAACGCAAACGCCGACTGCCCGTTGCGATAGGCCGCCAGCCGGACGTGGCGCAACGTTCAACCGCCGCGCTGCGTCCGGCCCTAGTCTTGAGAGCACCCGGCAGGAAGGCGCGGCGATGGCCCGACGTGTACTCGTCGTCGATGACGAACCGGCGATTCGGACGGTCCTGGACGCTTATCTAGCGGCCGACGGTTTCGAGGTGATTCACGCCGATACCGGCGCTGAGGCGCTGCGCCGCACCCTGGACACAACCGCCGCAATCGAGCTGGTCCTGCTCGACGTGGGCCTGCCCGACCTGAACGGCATTGAAGTCCTCACCATGATTCGAGCCCACTCGAATGTTTGCGTGATCCTGGTGACTGCCCGGGCCGAGGAGGTCGACAAGTTGGTGGGGCTGAGCATCGGCGCTGACGACTACATCACCAAACCTTTCAGCCCGCGGGAGGTGGTAGCTCGGGTCAACACGGTGCTGCGCCGGGCGCGAATGAAGCCGACCGAGCAGACGCCGTCCGATCCCGTGTTGCGGTTCGCAGGACTGAGCATCGATCCTGATCGCCGTGAGGTGACGGCCGAGGATCGCACCCTTGAACTGTCCGCCCTGGATTTCGACTTGCTGTGGGCTTTAGCACAGGCTCCAGGCCGGGTGTATTCACGAGCGCAGCTGCTGGAAAAGGTGTGGGGCTACGACTTTTACGGCGATGATCGGGTGGTGGATGTCCACATTCGTAGCCTGCGTGCCGCATTGAGTGATGACGCCAACAATCCGCGGATAGTCGGAACCGTGCGCGGCGTCGGCTACAAGTTTTTGGGCCAAGCGCTGGAGCCGAGATGAACCGATTGAGCGTGCGCCTCGTAGCCAGCCACGTAGTGGTGGCACTAATTGGCGCGGTGTCGGCATTCCTGGTGGTCCGATGGTTGGCTCCAGCGTTGTTCGACCAAAGCATGAGGTTGGGATCGTCTGGTTCCGGCGGCGGAAGAGGCTCTGGCCAACGGCCAGGTGCCGGAGGGGTGTTGCGCGAGCAATTCGCCACCGCGGTTGACCAAGCACTGTTGGTAGGCGTGGCGGTCGGTGTCCTGGCGGCGGCAGCCTTTGGCGTGTTCGCCGCTCAGCGGATGATGCGCTCACTGGCGCGGGTACGAACCGCCACCGCTCAGCTGGCGGACGGCCACTACGACGTGGTTGTCCCGGAGCCGAAAGAGCCGGAACTGGCCCAGATGGCCCGCGATGTGAACCACTTGGGCCAGGAGCTGGCCCAAACTGAGGCCACCCGCATGCGGCTGCTGGGCGAGGTTGCACACGAGTTACGCACACCCTTGACCGTGATTGATGGCTACGTGGAAGGAATGATTGACCAGGTTCTTCCGACCACAGCGGAGAATCTGGGGCAGATCACCGAAGAAACCCGACGGCTGCGTCGGCTAGGTGAGGATCTGTCCGCATTAAGCAAGGCAGAGGAGGGACGTCTGGGGTTGGACCTCGCGCCTGCCGATCTCGGCGCGGTAGTGGCCAGCGCTGCAGAGCGGCTGCACCCGCAGGCCGATGACGCCGGGGTGAGCCTGGTGGTGGACTCCCCCGCAGGCTTCAATGCCTCGATCGATGTCGATCGAGTGGCCCAGATCGTAACCAATCTGGTGGGAAACGCCTTGCGAGCTACCGGCTCCGGGGGGACGATCACCGTTCGTTCGCGGAAAGCGGGAGACCATGCCGTAGTTGAGGTGTGTGACACCGGTGTGGGTTTGACCGCCGAACAGCTGTCGAGAGTGTTTGAGCGCTTCTATCGAGCCTCCGGACAGCGCATCGGCGAGTCCGGTTCGGGGATCGGTCTGACGATTTCTCGCGGCATCGCCCGTGCCCACGGTGGCGAGCTCACCGCCGACTCACTCGGTTTGGAAAAGGGAGCAAGCTTTACTCTGACGCTTCCCCTGACTCGCTGACCGTGTCGGTTTTGGCGTAGTCGGCAACGAGTTTCCGTTCATCAGCATGCGATGGCAGGAACACGGCGACGACGACGGTGCCAATAACTATCGCAACGGCACCCACCAGATAGGCGGCCCAAGCCCCGGTAACCAGGCTTTGGGTTGCGGCTTCCACAATCTGTGGCTTGTACTGCGGGTACTGGTCGGCCACGTGGAGGGCCGAAGCGTACGAGGCTTGTAGTGCCCCGGTGACCGAGTCGCTAATCTTTGACGTCACCCCAGCCTCAGCGATTTGATGCCGGAAGGATGCAGCGAAGCCTGCGGCGAGGATCGCACCCAAAATGGATTGCATGATCGACCCACCGAAGTCACGTTGCAGATCCGAGGTGGCTGAGGCCATCCCCACTCGCCGCACCGGTGTGCTTTCGGTCAGAGCCCGCGACGCCGGGGTCATCGCGAAGGCCGCGCCGCTACCAATGGTGAGGAAGCCGAATCCGATCAGCCAATAGGGCGTTTGCGGGGTCCACAGCAGTGTGGTGAGGAATCCGATCAGCACCAGGGCGTAGCCCACCAGCATGGTGACTCGTGATCCGCGGCGCTCGACCAAGCGGGCCGATACCGGCGAGAGGAAGAGCAGCCCGAATGCAGACGGGATCACGGCCAGTCCGGCGTCCAAGGTGGAGTACTTGAGGATGTTTTGCATGTATTGCTGGCCGATGAAAAGCGCACCCATCAATGACCCGAAGACGATGGTTCCTGCGGTGGCCGGGACCCAGAACATGCGTCGTCGAGCAACGTGCAGGTCGTAGAGCGGGCTCTTCGCCCGCAGTTGACGCCAAGCGAAAACCCCCAGAAGCACCACCCCGACGATCAGGAAGGTGAGGCCGGTTCGGCTGAGCTCCGGAGAGAACACCATGTTCACTCCGAGGACGAGACTGGCGATGGCTAACGTCGACAGCACCCCGCCCAGGTGATCGACGGGCTCAGTTGATTCAGCCACATGGCTGGGCACGTAAAGGGCGACCAGGACGAAAGCGATCGCTGCAATCGGGGCCGCAATGAGGAAGGCCGCCCCCCACCACCAGATCACCAGCAAGAACCCCGCCAAGACAGACCCGGCCACTGAAGCCATCGCGCTGACACCAGACCACAACGCGATGGCACGCGTCCGTCCGGTTCCGGCCTTCCACAAGGCGGTGATCAGCGAGAGCGTGGTGGGGAATGCCATCCCGGCAGCCAGTCCAGTGAACAGGCGCGAGATCATCAGCATTTCGATGGACGCCGAGTAGGCAGCGCAGAAGCTAGCCACCACCGTGAGCGCTAGCCCGATCATCAGCAGTTGTTTGCGTCCGTAGCGGTCGGCGATGGCGCCGAAGTACAGCACGGACATCGCCAGCCCGAGGGAGCAGCCAACGGCAACCAGGTTGAGGGCAACCTGGGAGGCGCCGAAGGCATCACCAACCTGCGGCAAGGCCACATTTGCGGCAGCAAGATTGATGTTGCACACCAGCGCGCCAAGGATGAGCGCGGCCAAGGTCGGTCCAGATCGATTCGGCGCGTCAGGTCGAGCCACCACATCATTGGGGGTGTCGGTCACGGATTCACTGTAGCGAGCAGGTGCAGCCCCCATGCCCGAACCGCAGACACAGATCTCGCAGGGCCGGCCCGGCATGGCCATTTGGAGGCAGAACGTGGCTCAAGATAGCTTGGCGCCGACGGCGCATTGGGGGCGGTAGCTCAGCCGGTCAGAGCAGGGGACTCATAATCCCTGGGTCGTG
>CAYWIN010000102.1:1508-7581 GCA_964458365.1 uncultured Propionibacteriaceae bacterium | reverse complement strand
AAGTGGTTCGCCGCCAAGAAGCTGGCCGTTCCGCAAACTTTCGACGACCTGACCAAACCGGAGTACCGCAACCTGCTCGTGATCTCGAACCCGGCAACGTCGTCGCCGGGGCTGGCATTTCTGATGGCCACCGTGGCGGCCAAAGGTGATCCGGGCTACCTGGAATACGGCAAAGCCCTGAAGGCCAACGGGATGAAGGTCGTCAGCGGGTGGAGTGATGCCTACGACGTCCAGTTCTCCGGTTCAAAAGGGAAGGGCAGCCGTCCGCTGGTGCTGTCCTACGGCTCTTCCCCGGCATTCGAACCGGCCACTCAGGCCCTGACGAAGACTTGTTTCCGCCAGGTGGAGTACGCCGGGGTGATCAATGGGGCACAGAACGCGGTCGGGGCGCGGAAGTTCATCGATTTCATGCTCAGTCAACAGGTGCAGTCCCAGATTCCCGAGCAGATGTACATGTACCCCGCTGACCCTTCGGTGAAGCTGCCCGCTGACTGGGAAACATATGCGGCCAAGGTGGCCCAGCCCTATTCGCTCCCGACTGATCAGATCAATGCCAACCGCGACAAGTGGATCAAAGCCTGGTCTGCGGCGGTCATCGGATAACAGCAGTGATGCATATGCTCCGCAGGCGTTCGGCGGCTCCCGACGTGTTGGGGGCTGCCGGGCGTCCTGAGGGCGCCGGGCGGATGCGGCGCGGTGCCGCAGGGACATGGATCGCGGTGGCGGTCGTGCCCGTCGTCTTCCTCCTGGTCTTCTTCGCCTGGCCCGTTGCCGCTTTGGTGGCCAGAGGCTTCTTTGATTCTGACGGGTTCAGTCTGAGCGGAGTCAGCGAAGTGCTCGTCGCGCCGCGCACTTCGCGCATCGTCGGACAAACCCTGATCCAGGCGGTAATCGGAACAGTCGTGTCGCTGCTCCTGGGACTTCCGGGGGCCTACCTGCTTTATCGCTGTACGTTCCCCGGTCGCCGTCTGGTGCGCGCCGTGGTGGCGATTCCTTTCGTGCTGCCTTCAGTTGTCGTTGGGATGGCATTCCAATCACTGCTGAGTGAGTCCGGGCCGCTGGGCTTTTTGAATCTGAGTGACTCTCTGACTGCGGTGGCCGCTGCGCTGGTCTTCTTCAACTATTCGGTGGTCGTGCGCACCGTCGGGACGTTGTGGTCGCGTCTTGACCCGCGCAATGCGCAGGCAGCGGCGAGCCTGGGGGCCTCCCGAGCCCGGGTCTGGCTGACGGTAACCTTGCCAGCTCTCGCCCCGGCCATCGCGTCCAGTGCGGCGTTGGTGTTCCTCTTTTGCGCCGCAGCTTTCGGGGTCGTGCTGATCTTGGGCGGAACGGGTTGGGGAACCATCGAAACCGAGATCTGGTACCAAACCACCCAGATGCTGGACCTGCCCGCAGCGGCAGCGCTGTCCATCGTGCAGCTGATCGTGGTGGTGTCGTCCCTGCTGGTTGCCGACGTAACCAGAAACCGGCAAGAACGCGCCCTGAGATTGGCTGGACGCCCGGTCGAGCACCCGGTGCGACGTCAGGATGCGTTCGTGGTGGGGCTGACGGCGGTCGTGATCCTCGGGCTGCTGCTCACGCCCATGGCGACGTTGCTGTGGCGCTCCTTGCAGACAGCCACCGGTATTGGGCTGGACAACTACCGTTTGCTGTTCCTTGCTCCCGAAGATGGCGGCGCCAGCGTCATCCAAGCCACCTTCATTTCTTTGGGTACGGCCCTCGCCGCGACGGTCATCGCGATGACGCTGGGAGTGATGGTCAGCTACCTGCTCTCGCGGCGTCCAACGACGGCCATTGGGCGCCACCTGCTGCGTTTTGCCGATGCGACGTTCATGCTCCCGCTGGGCGTTTCGGCAGTGACCGTTGGCTTCGGCTTCCTGATCACCTTGGACCGGCCACCGCTGGACCTGCGTTCCAGCTGGATCCTGATTCCGATCGCACAAGCGATCGTGGCGCTGCCTCTGGTCATGCGAAGCCTTTTGCCCACCTTGCGCGCTATCGATCCACGGCTTCAACAGGCCGCGGCTACTCTCGGGGCCAGTCCCGCACGGATTCTTATGACGGTTGATGCGCGCCTGGCCTGGCGGGGATTCGGGTTGGCAGTGGGCTTTGCTTTCGCGACCAGTCTGGGTGAGTTCGGCGCCACGTCGTTTTTGGCTAGGCCCGACCATCCCACGCTGCCTGTGGAGATCTTTCGGCTGCTGTCCCATCCCGGAGCGAGCAATCTGGGCATGGCGATGGCCGGGTCGGTCATATTGGCCATACTGACCGCTGTGGTGATGGCGGCGGCAGAGTGGGTTGGTCCCCAGGAGGTGAAGGCGTGGTGAACGGGCTTCTGGTTGACCAGGTGAGTGTTCGCTATGGCTCGACGGTGGCGCTCAATGAGGTCACCTTGGAAATTGCTCCCGGGGAACTGGTTGCCGTCATCGGTGAATCAGGATCGGGAAAATCGTCTCTACTTCGGGCGATTGCGGGGCTGGAACCCTTGGCCGCTGGTGGCATCTTTTGGGACGGCGCGAATCAAGCCAATGTTCCGGTATCGAAACGTCGGTTCGCCGTGATGTTTCAAGATGGGCAGCTATTCCCGCATCTCAATGTGGGGGCGAATGTTGGTTATGCGCTCTACCGCAAGTCCAAAGCCGAACGCGCTCGCCGGGTCGCCGAATTGCTGGACCTGGTGGGTTTATCGGGCTATCAGGATCGACCGATAACCGCGTTGTCGGGCGGCCAAGCGCAGCGGGTTGCCCTGGCCCGAAGCCTTGCCGCCCAGCCCAGGCTGCTGCTTTTGGACGAGCCGCTTTCCGCATTGGATGCCGGCTTGCGCGAACATCTCGCACACGTCCTCGCCGCGGGACTGCGTGCCACAGGCACCCCGGCGCTGTATGTGACTCACGATCAGGACGAGGCTTTCACTGTGGCCGATCGGGTTGCCGTTCTGGTGCGAGGACGACTCCTGCAAGTGGCCACGCCGAGCGCGTTGTGGAGCCAACCCGCCAACCGTGAAGTGGCCGCCTTCTTGGGCTACCGACCGTTCCTTTCCCCGCAACAGGCGCAAACCTTGGGTTGGGGTGATGCTCCCGACCGCCTGATCGCGCTCGGCCCTGATGCCCTGGTCGAAGATTCCGGCGGTGTTGAGGTGGCCGTTCGGGGTGCCACAGCAGGCCGCGGGGAGACCATATTCGAGGTCGAATTGTTTTCTGATCAGCGTGCTCGCGTGCGCGTCCCGGGCATCGTCGAGCAGCCGAAAACGATCCGCGTGGGGCTCGTGCCAGATGGCTGCGCACTGCTGGCGACCCACACTCAGTGAAGAACGCCCGTCCGGCCTTTGTTTCCGCACCGAACACTCGAACAGATTGTTGGCCGTCCACAAAGGGCCGTCGTGGACCCCTTGTTCTGGTCATTTGGCGGGATTATCAGGAAAATCTCAGGCGGCGCGAAATCGGTCCCTCCTAAGGGTGACAAGGGGAAGCGCTGGGAGCGGGACCTGCTGAGACCTGTCTCAACCCGTACTACACACAAATGATTCGCAAAGGTCCTGAACTGGTCCCGTTAAGGCGAAATGAGTGCAAGAATGCCGCCGTGGGAACGCAAGCAACGGTGGTGCCGACAGGCGCCCGACATGAGGTTGGAATCGACGAGCTCTTTTTCTCGACGACTGACGCTCGTGGGATCATCGACCAGGCGAATTCAGTGTTCGTCCGGTTGTCCCGTTTCTCGCGGGACGAGCTGGTTGGTGCTCCACACAACATCATTCGTCACCCGGTCATGCCCGGTGGCGCCTTCTTGTTGATGTGGGACACGATTCAAGCTGGCGAACCGTTCTGCGCCTACGTGGACAACCTGGCTGCAGATGGCAGCACCTATTCAGTGTTCGCAACGATCACGCCTCTGGGTGACGACTATCTGTCCGTCCGTGCCCGTCCATTCGTGGATGCGCTGCACGACGCGGCCTTTTCGCTTTACGGCGCAGTCCGTCCGATGGAGTTGGAGCTGCGCGACAAAGGATGGAATCCACACGAAGCCGCCGTGGTCGGTGCCGAGAAACTCGGTGAGCTGCTGGTCGGCGCGGGAATCCCGTCTTACGAAGAGTTCATTTGGAAGGCTCTTCCCGCTGAAGTCGAAGCTCGCCTGGAACAGGCCAATGGGATCGCGAAGCGTTCATTGGCTACTGGCGACTTGGGTGACACCTTGGCAATCGCGGGAAAGATCGATGAGGCGCTGCAAGATTGGGTGCACAGCCTCGACGACCTGCAGCAAGTGGCCGATGCTTTGCTCGCCGCCGCACCGCAGTTCAGCGAAACCATGGCAGCCAATGCCAAGGTTGCTGAGCAGATCAACGAAAATGACGCCGAAGGGTTCTTCTCTTCAGCCATGGTCTACCTGCGGGTGTGGGCGCAAATGGCTCCCGAGGTTGCTGGAATCGTGACCGAGCTGTTGACCCAACTGGACGAGTTGCGTCGCAGCTGCGCCCAGACTCGGTTCCGGATTGCGCTGGCGGTTTTGCACAACTGGACGGTGGGCCAGTTCGTTGTCGAACTCATTGACAACGTTCCTGGCTCCGAAGAAGCCCGTCCGGCCATTGGGCAGCTGGGCCAAGCCCTCGATGAAGGTCTCGCTGCGTCAGCTGAGCAGACCCAAAAGAATGCCGCGTTGGCTGCAGCGGCCGCTGATCGAATCTCGACCTTGCGTGACCTGCTTGATCTGCCGCAGACCATGATCCGTGAGTGGCTGTCCAGGGCAGACCGATCCTCGGCAACGTTCGTGGGCATGGTCGACGCGATCTCCGCCCAAGTTGACCGCACCCAGGCTGACATTGACCTTCTCGGTTCGTTGTCTGACGAATGCCGTCGAATCGCCGTCCCGCTCGATACTGCGGTGGTGGACGAGCAAACCGAACGGCTGCGCACGTTGATGGTTTCGCATCAAGCGCCTCGGCCTCGTTACGCGATGTCGAAGTAGTAATACCCAACGCGAAGAGGCGCCAAGAACTGATGTTCTTGGCGCCTCTTCGCGTGTGCGGGTGAAAGTCAGCGAATGACCTTCACCCGGGTAGAGGCCTTTGTGGCGCTGCACAGAGTGTTGCCCAAGTAGCGGACGGTGATCGTCCGGTTGCCCCGGTAAGTGAACTTGGTGAACTTCACCACAGCAACGCCCTTCTTGTTGAGTTTCACCGAACGAGTGCGGCTTCCGATCGTCACTGTGACCGTGCCCGATGGGACGGCCCCGGTGGCAGCGGCCGTCACGATGAAGCTGGCGGTCTTCTTGTACTTGATCCGCTTACCGCTGAGCTTCGCTGCGAGCTTCACCGGGGCCTTGGCCACAGTGAAGCTCGCAGTGGTGCTGGCCGTATCGGTTCCCGTGGCCGCCCGGTAGGACAGGGCCAATGTGTACCGACCCGGGGTGAAGGCTCGAGCTGGCACCACAATCTGCGCAACACCGTTGCGCAGAGCTGCAACAAGGCTCAGCTTTCCCGCAGTTGCGGTGACAGTTCCGGCCGATGCGCCGGCTACTCGAACCGTCACCACGGCGCTGCGACCGTAGTAGGCGGTGACCGATGTCGCCGTCATCGGGTTACTAGCCGGTGCATCAAAGGTGGGCGTCCAGCTGGGCTTCTCCTCCTTGCTGAGCGAAATGAAGCGCCATCCTTCAATGGACCCGGCTTTGGGGTGGTACGCCTTGGCGCCCTTCTGGGAGTAGGCCCAGCTATAGCTGAGCTTTCCGTTCTTGGCTTCGGGCTTGTCGGCATGCCAGTACGACCAGTAGTGGTCACTGCTGGGCTTGCCGGGATACCCATTGATCCCCGTGATGAAGAACCCGTCGGTGAAGGACGTGCCAGTCGTGGTGAACCCCGCGCTGGTGAGCGCTTCCAGGCCAGTGCTGAACTTGGCCGCACATCCGCCCTGTTGCAGGCCGGTGTCCCGTTCGACGAAGACCCAAACTCTCCCTGCTTTCACACACGAATCCGCGCCGTCGTTGACGGTGTGATCGACGACGTCGGACGTAATCACTTGGGTGAACGTGCCAGTGAACTCGGCGCCAGAGTCACCGAACTCCCAGGTGTACGTGCCCGCCC
>CAYWIN010000102.1:0-1498 GCA_964458365.1 uncultured Propionibacteriaceae bacterium | reverse complement strand
GCGAGAAGGCGACGCCGCCGTCCTTCGTTTCCGCACCCTGCGGGGCCCGTGCCGCGATGGTTTCGCCGCCGCGACCCAACACAGTGGGGATGCTGACCAGGGCTCCACCGGCGGCTGAGGGCCGCTGCAGGGCCTGGTGGTTCGCCGACACCGTGCTCAAGTGCGGTAGTTCCTTCAATGCCGAAAGATCGGCCAGGTGGTTGCCCTCAACGTGCACGCTGGTCAGGCCGGTAAGGCCCTTGAGCGCCGCGATCGACGTCAACGCGGTGCTGTTGAGATTGAGCTCAGTGAGAGACGTCAATCCGCTCAGTTGGGTGACGCTTCCCAGCGGATTCCCGGAGAAGTCTGCGGTCTTGGCCGAGGTGAGCAGCTCCGCACCGTCAAGGTCCGAGATCTTCTTGTTTGCGCAGCTGACCGCGGTGACGTGAGCCAGGTCGGACGCCGTGGGATACGCGTCTGCGGACAGCCCTGCCGATGTAGCCAGGCACGAGCGAAGGCCGGCGTCGGGAATGTCGGCGGCCCCCGCTGCGGGGGCGCTCACCGGCACAGTGATCGTGCCGGAGAAGAAGGTTCCTTCGTCGCTGGCAGAGCTGAAGGTCCAGGTGTAATTCCCGGCCGCCGGATAGCGCACCTTTCCATTCGACACCGTTATGCCGGTCGGCGGGGTCACCTCGGCGACCGTCCCCTTCGGGGTTCGTGGCTGGGGGGCGGCCACGGTTTGCGAAGCGGGGACGCTGATGGCTGTCACCGTCTGCCATCGCGCCTTCAAACCGAGATAACCGAGATCGGTGAGGTTTTTCAGCGGCGAAAGGTCATCAATCTGGTTGCTTGCCAGGTCGACGTCGGTCAGCTGGGTGAGACCAGAGAGAGGTCGCACGTCGTTGATCTTGTTGGTGTTCGCCCCCAGCTTGGTGAGCTGAGTGAGATTCGACACCGGAGTGAGGTCGGCAATCTGGTTCCCGCTGACGTAGAGGCTTGTCAGCGAGCTCAGGCCAGATACAGGTTCAATGCTGGTCAACGACGAGTTGTTGACAACCAGTCGCGTGAGCTTGGTCATGTTTTCCACCCCGGTCAGCGACGTGAGGTCGGCGCCGCTGTGCGAACTCTTCTGGGTCACTTCCAGATTTGTGAGATTCACCAAGGGAGCCAGCGATGCAACGGAGCTGATCGGGTTGTAGCTCAATGTGAGTTCAGACAGATCGGTCAGAGACGCCAACGGTGAAGGATCTGAAATGGCGTTGCCGGCCAAGGTGAGCTTTCGCAGACCCGTCAGACCCGCCAACGCAGAGACATCGGAGATCGCGTTCGTGCTGAGCACCAGCTCGGAGACATTAGTGAGATGCTCTGCGCCGGAGAGGTCCTTCACACCCGCGTTGACGCAGCTGATGGTGGTCAGACTGGCGAGTTGCTCTGCCGTGATCGGGGCGCTCGCGTCTTGGGCTAACGCGGCAGCCAGGCAGCCGCGGAGCCCGGCGTCGGGAATGTCCACGCCCACCAC
>CAYWIN010000101.1:0-7708 GCA_964458365.1 uncultured Propionibacteriaceae bacterium | reverse complement strand
ACACCATCCCCGGCACGCTGTCCGAACGCGGCTGCGCCTACTGCGGCGCCAAGCATGTGATCGGCACTCCGATGAAGGACGTCATCCACCTCAGCCACGGGCCGGTGGGCTGCACCTACGACACCTGGCAGACCAAGCGCTACATCAGCGATAACGACAACTTCCAGCTGAAGTACACCTTCGCCAGCGACATGAAAGAAAAGCATGTCGTGTTCGGTGCCGAGGATCTGCTCCGCAAGTCCATCAAGGAGTCCTTCGCCGCCCACCCCGACATCAAGCGGATGACGATCTACCAGACCTGCGCGTCGGCACTGATCGGCGACGACATGGAGGCACTGGCCGCCGAGATCATGGACGAGATGCCCGATGTGGACATCTTCGTGGTCAACTCACCCGGCTTCGGCGGCCCCAGCCAATCCGGCGGCCACCACAAGATCAACATTGCCTGGGTCAATGACAAGGTCGGCACTGTCGAACCGGAAATCAAGAGCGACTACGTCATCAACTACGTCGGTGAGTACAACATTCAAGGCGACCAGTTCTTGATGCACGACTACTTCCGCCGAATGGGCATCCAGATCCTGTCGACCTTCACCGGCAACGGTTCATATGACGACCTGCGCGCCATGCACAAGGCCGACCTCAATGTGCTGGAGTGCGCCCGGTCGGCGGAGTACATCTGCAACGAACTCCGCGTCCGTTACGGGATCCCCCGCCTCGACATCGACGGTTTCGGTTTCGAGACCATGGCCGGCGCACTGCGCAAAGTCGGAATGTTCTTCGGGCTGGAAGACAAAGCCGAGGAGATCATCGCCGAGGAGGAGGCGCGCTGGCGCCCAGAGTTGGAGTGGTACAAGGCTCGACTGCAAGACAAGAAGGTGTGTCTGTGGCCCGGCGGATCGAAGCTGTGGCACTGGGCGAATGTCATCCATGAAGAGATGGGCGTCAACGTCGTCTCGGTCTACACCAAGTTCGGCCATCAAGGCGACATGGAGAAAGGCATCGCCCGTTGTGAGACCGGCGCTTTGGCCATTGATGACCCCAACGAGTTGGAGGGCATGGAGGCCATCGAAATGCTCGAACCGGACTGCATCTTCACCGGGAAGCGTCCCGGCGAAGTCGCCAAGAAGGTTCGCACGCCTTACCTGAATGCCCACGCCTACCACAACGGCCCATGGAAAGGCTGGGAGGGCTGGGTTCGGTTCGCTCGCGACATCTACAACGCGGTCTACAACCCCGTCCACGAGCTGTCGCTGCTGGATATCAGCACCGGCGACATTCCGACCGATGTCGGCTTCGTCACCCGCCAAATGCTGTCGGACGCGAATCTGCCCGAGGAGATTCGCAACCATCCCCAATGGCATGAATACACCGGCGACTTTGACTGCGTGAGCCCGCTCATGGATCGCGAATACCCCGACTACCCGTTCACCCGAGGGGAGGCCAGCGATGGCGAAAAAGAACCCGCAGCCTGAGCCACTGACCGACGAGGTCCGCGACGAGTATCGCGAGCTCTTGCTGGATCACATCATGAAGAAGTGCCTTTGGCAGTTCCATTCCCGGGCCTGGGACCGGGAGCGGCAAAACGACAACATCTTGGCCATGACCACCGAGCTGTTGTGCGGCGTGGACGTCCAACCGGCCACCCCAGAAGAACGTTGCTATTACGTGGATGCGTTCGATCTGGCCCGCGCCTACCGCAACAAATTTGGCTGGCTCAGCGAGCTCAGCACTGACCAGATTCGCGAAGTCATGGCGGCGCTGAAGGCAAAGCTCGATCACGTCACCATCCACGGCTCATTGAATGCCGAACTCACCGACGCCCATTACTGATCCGGGCCCCTCACAGATTGGAACTGACTGTGACCACTGAGACCACAGATCCCGCCGAGATCACGGCCGACGCTTGCTACCTGCACGAGAAGACCCGGGCTGGCACTATCAACCCGATCTTCACCTGTCAGCCGGCTGGCGCCCAATACGCCGGAGTGAGCATCAAGGACTGCATCCCGATCGTCCACGGCGGCCAAGGCTGCACCATGTTCGTTCGGCTGTTGTTCTCCCAGCACTTCAAGGAGAGCTTCGAGGTTGCCTCGTCGTCTCTGCACGAAGATGGTGCCGTTTTCGGTGCCCTCGACCGGGTGGAAGAAGCCGTGGACGTCCTGCTCACCCGCTACCCCGACGTCCGGGTGGTGCCCATCATCTCCACCTGCTCGACCGAGGTGATCGGCGACGACATTGACGGCTGCATCAGCAAGCTGGAATCGACTCTGTTGCCCGAAAAGTTTGCCGATCGTGATGTGCATCTCATCCCGATCCACACCCCAAGCTTCGTGGGCAGCATGGTCACCGGCTACGACTTGACGGTGACCGAGGTGATCAAACACTTTGCCAAAAAGACCGAACCAAACGGGAAGATCAATCTGATCACCGGCTGGGTGAATCCCGGCGATGTCACAGCCTTGAAGCATCTGCTGTCAGAGATGGAGATCGACGCCAACGTGTTGTTCGAAATCGAGACCTTCGATGCCCCGCTGATGCCCAGCGGCAACGAGGTGGCTCACGGCGAAACCACGGTGGAAGACCTGATCGATACCGCAAATGCGTCGGCCACCTTCGCCCTGAACCGCTACGAAGGGGCCGCCGCAGCCAGCTGGCTGGAGGAAGAGTTCGAGATTCCGGCCATCATCGGGCCCACTCCGATCGGAATCCGCAACACCGACACCTTTTTGAAGAAACTGTCGGACGCGACGGGCAAGCCCATTCCGGCCTCATTGGTGTGGGAACGCGGGATCGCACTCGATGCGCTCACCGATTTGACCCACATGTTCTTCGCTGACAAGAAAGTGGCGATCTACGGCAATCCGGACACAGTGATTGGGCTGGCGGAGTTCTGCCTGGACTTGGAAATGAAACCCGTCTTGCTCCTGCTGGGAGACGACAACAGCCAATACGTCGACGACCCCCGCATCCAGGCATTCCAGGCCAACGTTTCTCACCCCATGGAGATCGTGACCAATGCCGACCTATGGGATCTGGACGGACGCCTCAAAGACGGCCTCGAGGTTGACCTCATCCTGGGCCACTCCAAGGGCCGATTCATCTCCATCGACCACAAGATCCCGATGGTGCGAGTCAGCTTCCCGGTGTACGACCGGGCCGGGCCCTACCGGCATCCCACCGTCGGCTACTCCGGCGCGATTCGACTGGCCGAAGAAATGGCCAATGCGATGTTCGCCGACATGGAGTTCAAGCAGAACAGGGAGTGGATCTTGAACATGTGGTAGCGGCCACCACAACACATGCTGCCTACCCACCATCCCGGTGGCGCCGGTCTCCGCGTCCGGCGTCCGGCGCCACCGTCCTTCCCGTCCACCGACTTCGCCACACCAGGAGCACCTATGAGCCAGATCGCCTACCTCGACCGAGTGTGGAGCGACGCCGACCAAATCGATGCTTTCTTGACTGAGCAGCGCGTCGGCGTTCTCGGCCTATCCACGGAGGGCTATCCGTACACCGTGCCGATGAACTTCGTCTGGGATGCCGGAGTGATCTACTTTCACGGGCTCGGTTCCGGACGAAAGTTCGACCTCTTAGCGAGTTCACCGCTTGCCAGCTTCACCGTGTTCTGCGAATACGGCACCACCACAGACCCCATGCCGTGCCATGCCGACACCAGCTATCGCAGCGTGATGTTCTTTGGCCGCGTTGTGCCCGTCACCGAGCCCGAAGAGGCTGCGTCAGCTTTGAATGCTTTGGTGGACAAGCTCTTGCCCGGTTTCTACCGCAGCCGGATCACCTCACGACTCGTCGAGAGCTATCGCTCCGGGATGGACGACCATCCGGTGTCGGTCTACCGCCTGGATTGCAATCACATCAGCGCCAAGCAGAACGTCGCCGACCCTTCTGAGCTTTTCACGCCCTCAGCGTGACCCCGCACGTCCGACCCGAGACAAGGAGCACCACCCCATGACTGCGACCGCTTTCGACCTCGTCGGCATTACCAGCCACAGCGAACACCCTGACGGCAGCGTGAATGAATGCACCCTCAACGAACCGAACACGATCGCCACCACCTGCGGCGATCTGGTGCCGCGCTTTTCCCGTCCGGATGCGCGCAGCAAAGAACTGAAGTCGATGTCGTTCTACCCCTCTGGGGCAGTACGGAGCATCAGCCTGGACTCCCAACAGCCCGTGAACACTCCCATCGGCGACTTTCCGGCCGAACTGGTCACGTTCTATGAGAGTGGACATCTGGAAGCCGTCTTCCCGCTGAACGGCCAGATCGGATTTGGCTGGAGCGAGACCGAAGAAATGAAGCTCGCCGAAACCTACTCGTTCGAATTCAGCTTTGGCACGATTACCGCGAAAATCATTTCCTTGCGGTTCCACGAAACCGGCGAGGTTCAAAGCCTGACCCTATGGCCAGGCGAAATTATTCCACTAAGCACCCCCGTGGGCGAGGTTCGCGTCCGAACCGGCATATCGGTGTATCCGAGTGGGCGACTGGAATCGTTCGAGCCGGCCGTCCCGTTGGACGTTGCGACACCGATTGGGCGGGTGCGGCTCTACGACGTGAACGCGGTCACCGTGGCCGCCGACTCCAACTCCGTTCGGTTCAGCGAAGACGGAGAGTTGACCCACATCGCCACCTCGGGCGACATCATCGTTCGGTCAGCCGAGTTCGGACGCGTCCAGATTTCTTCTCGGACCCGACTCGCTCTCGCCACCGACGATCCGGTCAAACTCAGCATCGAAATGACCTTCGATGGTGACCAGGTCACCATCGACAACGGCCTCGAGAGTCGTGACTTCACCATTTCGACGTGTCGATTCTTGGCCCTGCCCGACATTGATACATCAGGTCTGATCGCCTGCGATACCGACTGTGGCACCTGTGACGTCGCCTGCGCCTGAATCACATTCGGCGACGCTTGAAGGGAGGGACGATGAAGGTCGCCGCACTACTCGATGACTCCGGCTATGCCGCAACACCCCAAGCCGGAGGCACAATTCACGTCTTTGAAATCGCCGACGGCATGTGGCGAGATGTGCGCTCGATCGAGTTCCCTGCCCCGGACAGCAGCTCGATGGAACAGCTACGCGGCCGCGTCCAAGACATCT
Organism: uncultured Propionibacteriaceae bacterium; assembly: GCA_964458365.1. Taxonomy (GTDB): domain Bacteria; phylum Actinomycetota; class Actinomycetes; order Propionibacteriales; family Propionibacteriaceae; genus Propionicimonas. Next base: position 2,584 of record CAYWIN010000101.1, on the reverse strand, counting down.
GCCTCTGGCTCGATGACTGCCAGGTTCTTGCCGCTCGAGCCACTAATGGTTACTACCGGGTGACCTTCGCCAGTTTCCAGGTGGCGCTCTGGCCGGTGCGAGGCAGACCCGAAGAGTTCGTCGACCAACTCGCAAACTTCTATCTGCAAGCAGCCCAACAGGCTGCTGAGCCAGCCAAAGCCGAGCCGGAAACCACCAGCATCGACCCGGTTCCTGGACGCATGGGCCACTACCACACCGACCTGCGCGGAGCGATGGGCCAACCCGGTGCACATACCTCAAAAAGCCTGCTGTTGCCGTTCTTGATGGAAGCCAGTTTCCAACAGCTCGAAGTGCTGTGCGATCACGTCCCCAAGTGGTTTGAGCGAACACTCCCCGAGCTGGGTCTGGCTGCAAAAATCGCTAACCGGGACGATTTCGTTCGGGTGAATATATATCCGCTCAAGGATCGCGACGAAAAGCTAGAAAATGCCCAACTCGACGACGCAAAAGCCGATTGTTACATACCTCTTTCGTAGGTTCATCCAACCGTAACTGTCTATCTGATTCAGTAGAACTCAATAAAGGCGAGCGGGACACATACCCAAATGTCCGACCCGAGCGCCTTTCCTGGTCAGCGACGACACCCCAGCCGCAGCACCGTGACGGAAAGGATGGACATGACCATCGACACCCCCAGCGCAACCAGCTTGGGCTCGCTCACCTCCAGCGACCACCCCTGCTTCGACGAACAGGCGCGACTGCGCACCGCACGGGTACATCTGCCCGTCGCCCCTCGTTGCAACGTCCAATGCAACTATTGCAACCGAAAGTTCGATTGCGTATCCGAATCGCGCCCGGGGGTGTCCTCAGCGGTGCTCAGCCCAGAGCAGGCCGCAGACTACGTCGATCGGGTCCGGCTCGAAGTTCCCAACCTGGCTGTGGTTGGCGTGGCGGGCCCCGGCGACCCCTTCGCAAATGCCGACAAGACCCTCGAAACGTTGAGCTTGGTGCATCAGCGACACCCCGATCTCTTGTTGTGCGTGTCCAGCAATGGCCTCGAAGTGCCCCCGCACCTCGATGCCATCGCCGAGCTAGGCATCAGCCACGTCACGATCACCCTCAACACCGTTGATCCCGAAGTCGCCGGACAGGTCTACCGCTGGGTGCGTGACGGACGTCGCGTGCTGCGTGGGATCGAAGCCGGACGGTTCATCCTGGAGCGACAACTGGCGTCCATCGCTGGCCTGAAGGAACGCGGCATCACCGTCAAGATCAACACAATCTTGGTTCCAGGCGTGACCTTGGACGGCATTTCGGAGGTCTCCCGCGTCGCGGCCAGCCTTGGTGCGGACACGATGAACAACTCAGCGCTCTATCCGGTCGAAGGCACCCTCTTTGGAGAGTTGCACGCCCCGACACCGACCGAAATAGCCACCGCCCGGCGTGTCAGCGAAGTGCACATTCCACAGATGGCGCACTGTCAACGATGCCGGGCCGATGCCGTCGGCCTGCTCGGCGCCGATCACGATCTCGAAGCCATCGACCGCCTGCTCGCCGCGAAGTCACCAACCAAACAGCGTCCCTACATCGCTGTGTGCAGCCAGGGCGAGTATCTGGTCAACGAACAGCTCGGTGAAGCCACCGAAGTATTGATCTACCGATACAGCCCGGCTGCTGGCGGAGGTTCCCCCCAGCTGGTCGAACGACGCCGCGTGCCACCGCCCGGTGGTGGCGCCGGACGTTGGGCCATGCTCGCAGGACTCATCGCCGACTGCCAGGCCCTGATCTGCGAGCAGATCGGCACCACCCCACGTCAAGTGCTCACCGGTGCGGGAGTGAAGGTTTACGAAGCAGACGGACTGATTTCTGACGCCCTGACCGATGTGTTCTCCGGTGGGACACCCCGAAACCTGCTTCCTGCTCGGGATTGCGCCACCTCATGTTCAGGGCCGGCCTCTGGCTGCGCCTGAGAACCGTCCACACCATGCGAAGGGAGACCGCGATGAGCCCACGACTGATCGACACCACTTTGCGAGAGGGCGCGCAGGCGCCGGTTCGCTACCTCACCACAGCCCAAAAAATCGACCTGATCCACACAATGGCTGCCATCGGCATTGAAGAGATCGAGCTTGGGCACGCCGTCACCGAATTGGCCTACGGCGCTGAGCCCCTATCGGAACTGATGGATGCCGCCGCCGACCATGCACCACAGATGCGTCGCGCAATCTGGTGCCGCGCCCGTCGGGAAGACATCGAGTTCGCCGCCTCGCTCGGCCCGGAAGTCATCAGTTTCGCCCTGCCTGTTTCGGATCGGCATCTGGTTCGACGACTGGGACGAAACCGGCTGTGGGCCCTGGATCAGGTTGCCGAGCTCACCAAAATCGCCCACGATGCTGGCGCCCCGTACGTATCGGTCGGCCTGGAGGACGCCACCCGCGCCGACTTCGGATTCTTACAAGACGTTGCCGGCACTGCCGCCTGGGCCGAAGCTGACCGGCTCCGGCTTGCCGACACGGTGGGCGTGGCGTCACCCAGCCTCATCACCGGACTGATCGCCGAACTCGCCACGAGTTTCGCCGGCGACATCGGCGTCCACTTGCAC
>CAYWIN010000100.1:0-7771 GCA_964458365.1 uncultured Propionibacteriaceae bacterium | reverse complement strand
GGGCATGAGCTAACCGAGCGGCGACCTTTTCGGCGTGCCGAACCGCCACGGCAGACAGCACATCGAAGGCGAAGATGTCGTGTTCGAAGGTGTCTTCCACCGAGATCGATTTCGCCTCACGTTCGGCTTTCACTTCCCGATCATCGCGAGCATTCGCCAGTCGATGAAGGTGCTCGCCGTGGGTTCGCCCCACTTCACGGATCAGCTCGGCTTCGGACAGCGCCCGCAGGTCGGCGATCGTCACCACCCCAAGCCGGGACAAGCGTTCCATCGTGGCTGGCCCCACCCCAGGAATTGCCCGCGCTGGCAAGTCCGCGATCACGTCCCGCTCAGTCCCGGGGCTGATCAGGCGGATTCCGTCCGGCTTGGCCAGCTCGCTGGCCAGCTTGGCGACAAACTTGGAACTCCCCAACCCCACCGACGCCGTCAATCCGCCGGTGGCTTCGACCACTCGAGCGCGAAGGTCCGCAGCAAGAGTCAGCAATGACTCGTCGTCCAACGCTCGGGAAGAGTCGACCGCCAAATCAACGAAAGCTTCGTCCAAACTGAGGGGTTCGATCACCGGGGACAGATCAGCCAGTACCGCCATCACGATGCCGCTGGCCTCACGATAGGCCGGGAAACGCCCCGCCAAAAAGGCGGCATTCGGACAGCGACGTCGGGCCTCATGCATAGGCATCGCCGACCCGACCCCGAATCGTCGCGCCTCATAGGACGCGGTCGACACCACGCCGCGACCCCCGACCCCGCCGACGATTACCGGCTTGCCCCGCAAGGAGGGTTTGTCACGCTGCTCGACCGCAGCAAAAAAGGCGTCCAAGTCGAGGTGCAAAATACTGGCCGTAGTGCGCAACCAACCGCCGATCTAATCGGTCCCGCCCCAGACGAAAGTGTGGGTCAGTACTTCCCAATCAGGGTTTCCCCGCAGCCGGGACTGCTGGCGAGCCCGATGCTGAAAACCCATTCGCTTACAAAACCAATGCCCCGGTTCGTTGCCGTCGATCAGTCTGATCGTCAGGGGACCTTCTGCGTGAGCAAGAACGCTGCGGGTCAGCGCGGCCCCGATACCTCTCCGGTGATAGTCCGGGTCGACATAGAGCCACCCCAACTCACCATCGTGGGCGGCCGCAAAGCCCGCGACCGACTGCTCGTATTCAGCAACCCACACCGCTCCAGAAAAAAGGCCATCGGCTTCGTAGGTCTCCACCAGGGGAAGGAAAGCGGCCAGATCAACGATGTGCCGCAGCTCGTCCAGCCTGGCGCGGTCGTAGATGGAGCACACCGCCGGCCAATCGTCGCCGGAGTAGAACCGCACCGCGATGGTCATTCGTTCACCCTCCGATCCTTGCCCATCCCCAGCTTGTGCCAGAGGTCGCCTCTCGGTTTCCCGAAAGCCTAGCCAGCCTGACCACCTTCAGAGCCGACTTCGGGCCCCGCATCGACAGAATCACTCCGGCGATACCCGACGAAATCAAACGCGCCGTGCGGCTCCCGGCGGACCTCCTGCCACAGATCGGGGTCAATGTCTGGGAATCGGACCGAACCTTCCGCATCGGCATGAACCTGAGTCAGGTCCAGATCGGTGAGGTAGGGCCAGGCCTGGTGGTAGATGCTGCCACCACCGGCCACATAGATCTCTGCGTCATCGAGTTGCGCGGCCAAAGCCAACGCTCCCTCCACCGACGTCACCGCAAAGCCGACAGCTTTGCCGTCATCGGGCAGATCGACCCCTTCGGGGTGGCTGGTGACCACGATCGTGGTGCGCCCAGGCAGCCAACGTCCGATCGCATCCAGGGTGCGCCGCCCCATAATCATGGGGTGCCCACTGGTCACCTGCTTGTAGCGCGCCCAGTCCTCGGCAAACTCAAAAGGCTGACGTTCGCCATCTCCCAGGACGCCATTGGCTGCCACAATCGCAATCGCAATAATCCGCGCACTCATACCGAAATCGGTGCCTTAATCCCGGGGTACGGGTCGTAGCCGACCACCTCGATATCGGACAGTTCGACCGAATCGATGCTGCTCAGGTTTGAGTTCAGTACCAGCGTCGGCAACGACCGAGGCTCTCTGGTGAGTTGCAGACGGGCCTGGTCGAGATGGTTGAGGTACAGGTGGGCATCACCCAAGGTGTGCACGAAGTCACCCACGCGCAAACCCGTGATTTGAGCCACCAAATGGGTCAGCAACGCATAGGAGGCAATGTTGAACGGCACTCCCAAAAAGATGTCTGCCGATCGCTGGTAAAGCTGGCAGCTGAGCTTGCCATCGGCCACATAGAACTGAAAGAAAGCGTGACAGGGCGGCAATGCCATTTGGTCGAGCTGGCCGACATTCCAGGCGCTGACGATATGTCGACGGCTGTCTGGATTGGTTTTGATGGATTCGATCACGCTGGCGATCTGGTCCACGTGGCCACCGTCGGGGGTGGGCCAGGAACGCCACTGGTAGCCGTAGATGGGACCTAGTTCGCCCTGTTCATCAACCCATTCGTCCCAAATGGAGATCCCGTTTTCGTGCAGCCAGGCCACATTGGTTGACCCCCGAAGGAACCACAGCAACTCGCCGAAGATGCTGCGGGTGTGCAGCTTCTTCGTGGTGAGCAGCGGGAATCCCTGCGCAAGGTCGAAACGCATCTGATGACCGAAGACGCTGAGGGTTCCGGTCCCGGTGCGATCAGATTTTTCGACTCCCTCGGTGAGGACCCGGTCAAGTAGCTCAAGGTATTGCTTCATTGCTTCCCCAGCTCTCGTTGCAGGATCGGCACCATCTTGCGGACGGCCTTGCCTCGATGACTGATGGCGTCCTTCACCTCAGGTTCGAGTTCGGCGGTGGTTTTGGCGTAGCCGTCGGCGAGGAAGATGGGATCGTAGCCAAACCCGTTTTCGCCTCGCGGCTCCAGAATCAGCCGCCCATCCATCACACCACGGACCAACCGTTCGGTGCCGTCGGGGGTGACTAACGCCATCGCGCAGACAAAGTGAGCGGTGCGTTCCTCGTCGGTGGTGTCGGCGAGCTGAGCGAGCAGCAGATCCAGGTTGCTTTGATCGGTCGCTTTCGGGCCCGACCAGCGCGCCGAACGTACACCCGGCATCCGGTTCAACAGGTCAACTTCGAGACCGGAATCGTCAGCGACAGCAGCGTGCCCGGTCGCTTTCATCGCCGCGCGCGCTTTGATCAAGGCATTGCCTTCGAATGTGCGCTCGGTTTCGGCCGGTTCTGGGTAGGCCGGGAAATCATCGAGGGCCTTCACGTCGACGGCAATCTGGGCGGCGGCCAGCACACGATGAAGCTCCGCTGCCTTTTTCTGATTGTGGGTGGCCACCACCAGCACGGTCATTGAGCCAGTGCCTCCTTTTGCTTCTGGCTGAGTTCACGACACCCGGCCATTCCCAGGTCGAGAAGCTCGTCGAGTCGAGCCCGATCGAAGGGTTTACCTTCGGCGGTGCCCTGTACTTCGACCAGATTCCCTGATCCCGTCACCACCACGTTCATGTCGACCTCGGCCGAGGAGTCCTCGGTGTAACACAGGTCGAGCAGAGCTGTGTCGTCGACCACGCCGACCGAAATCGCCGAAATCGAATCCAATAGCGGTTCGCCAGCCAAGAGATTGCGTTCGCGGAGCCACGACACGGCATCGGCCAAGGCCACATAGGCGCCGGTGATCGCCGCCGTCCGCGTGCCCCCGTCAGCTTGAAGCACGTCGCAGTCCAGAACGATGGTGTTCTCGCCCAGCGCCGCGTAGTCGATCACGGCACGCAAGCTGCGCCCGATCAGTCGGCTAATTTCGTGAGTTCGGCCACCGATCTTGCCTTTGACAGATTCGCGGTCTCCGCGGGTATGGGTGGCGCGCGGAAGCATCGCATATTCGGCGGTCACCCAGCCCAGCCCGCTGCCTCGACGCCAGCGCGGAACACCTTCAGTGACGGATGCGGCGATCAAGACGCGAGTCGCACCAAATTCGACCAAAACCGAGCCTTCAGCATGGTCGAGCCAGTTGCGGGCAATCCGCACCGGACGCAACTGAGATTGGACACGACCATCACTTCGGATTACTGCCATGGGGCCACCCTAGCGGCTGGCACTCCCGCGGATTCACTCCAACTTTTCCGCATTCTCGGCGTGGACCATTTTGCCCACTTATACCCTGGGGGGTATGCTTCAGACACCAGAACGTTAGGAGAACTCAGATGTGTCGTCCGGTTCGTTGCAGCCAATGCGGTAAGACCACGTGGGCTGGCTGTGGCCAGCACGTAGCTTCAGTGAAGGCCTCCGTCCCTGCTTCCCAGTGGTGCGATGGTCACGGTTCGTCCGGCAATGCCCGCTCCGGGGGCATGTTCGGAATGTTTGGGCGGTGAGGATTCGCGTCCTCGTGGCCACGGCAGTCGCAGCAACTGCGCTACTGACGGGATGCTCAGCTTCCGCTCTCAGCCCGACAGCTGGGCCGACCGCGGCGGCCGCGCCCGCATCAGGCTCATCGCTGACCCCAAGTGACTTTGCCGCAGCAGTCAAATACCCCAACACTGTGCTGATTGACGTCCGCACCCCCGAAGAGTTCGCTGGCGGCCATCTGGCCGGCGCGCGAAACATTGACGTCGAAGGCGCCGACTTCGTCACCACGATCTCGGCTTTGGATAAGACCAAGAACTACGCGGTCTATTGCCGGGCCGGGAACCGCTCGAAGATTGCGATGGCGGCCATGCAACAGGCAGGTCTTTCCTCCGTCTTCGATCTTGACGGCGGCATCAACGGATGGAAATCCGCCGGTGGCGAAGTTGTGAACTGACGTTTGTCCATCCCCCCGCTCAGCGGCCTCCAACCTTTTCGGCTGGGGGCCGCTTGACGTTTAGCTCGCCACAAACACAGCACCGCCGAGCGCAATCTGGTGCCAACCAACCTCAGACAGCATCGGAGGTCAGAGCCGCTCAGACGGTGTAGACCTGCTCAACATGGTGGACAAAGCCCCCCATTAGCCGACTGCCCACCCCAGCGAAAAGTTCCGGCGAGCCCGTCGTCACGAACCTCAGCTTCGCCTCACGCGGTTCATCATGAAGCAGCCTCAAATCGGCCAACGTTGCGAAGGTTTCTCGAGCGCATTCCTCCGCAGAGGACACCAACGTCACTTCTTCACCGATGACATAAGAAATCACACCCGACAAGAGCGGATAGTGCGTGCAGCCCAAAATCAGAGTGTCGATGCCCGCCGCGCGCATCGGCAGCAGGTAGTCGCGCGCCGCATTCATCAGCTCCGGGCCACTGGTGATCCCGGCCTCGACGTATTCCACAAAGAGCGGACACGGCTGGGTGAGCAGATCAATATCGGGGACCGCAGCCAGCGCATCGTCATAGCTGCCGCTCACCGCAGTGGCCGTGGTACAGATCAACCCGATTTTGCCCGTGCGACTGGCCAAGACTGCCCGCCGCGCTGCCGGCAAAATCACATCAACGACCGGAAGGTCGTAACGTTCGCGCGCATCACGCAGCACCACAGAGGACGCCGAGTTGCAGGCAATGACCAAGGCTTTGACGCCGGTCCCAGCCAAATAGTCCAAACACTCCAAGGCATACTCGCGCACCTCGCCGATGCTCTTGGTGCCGTAGGGCGCCCGCGCCGTGTCCCCCAGGTAGACCATGTCCTCGTTGGGAAGCTGATCCCGCAAGGCACGGGCGACCGTCAAGCCACCGAATCCGGAGTCGAAAACTCCGATCGGCGCATCAGAAGAATTCACGATCACCGACTTTAGTCCAGCATCGAGCCAGGACTGCCCGCCACTTCAGCTCTGACCCATCGCCTGGAAGAATGGGGACGCACCGGTGCGTGACACCGACACCAGCACCCAGCAAGAAGGCACCGTGAACGCTCCCGAACTGTTCGATCTCACCAAGCTGATTCGCGCAGCGCTCAAAGTCAGCCGCGACCCGCGCGGCGAAGCGGAACGTCAGTGGGGACGGTTCACCGCCAAGCTTGACCAATCCCGCGACGGCGACCGCCGGCGACCACCCCGCTTGTGGTGAGATCACTTCGCGCGCTGCACCTGACAATCGCGCGTTAAGCCGCACCCGCCGCAGCCCGTCGCCGGGCAGCCAATAGGCAGTTCCCGGACGTGGACCCGACCGGTACGAACGAGATGATCCAAACTCGCCCGCACCATGTCCTCGGCGATGCCAGCATTACGAGCCATCTCGATGATCGTGGGCGTGCCTTTTCCCAGCTCGCGGAGCACGGCAGCCAAAGGCCCCCCGCCCGCGCTTGGGCGGGGCGCCGATTGCGCAAGAGTCAAAACAGTGGCGGTCATATGAACAACCTGCCCACCTGGAAGATCGCCACAGCCAAAGTCCAAGCCACCACCAACTGCAAACCGATGCCGAAAAGCGTCCACTTCGGCCCAATTTCGCGCCATTGCGCGGCCAAGGTGGCCACACAGGGGGTGTAGGCCATCAGGAAGACCATGAAGGCCAAAGCGGCAGGAATGGGATGGCCCCCAGAGGAAGCGTTGAAGCTCTGCCAGACAGCGGCACCCAGATCACCGGGCGCCGCACCGTCATCGGGTGTGGCAACCGCGTAGGTCTGCGCCCAGGAAGAAATCACCGCCTCTTTCGCCACAAAACCGACCACCAGAGTCGATGCCGACTCCCAACTCCCAAAGCCCGCCGGTGCAAAGACAGGCGCAACCTGGTGAGCCAAAACCCCATAGGCCGACTCCCCCACCGGCACCTCACCGAAGCGCTGATCGGCCTGAGTGGGAATCGACTGCAACAACCAGACCGCGCACACCGTCACCACGATGATTCCGGCCGCAGTCGCCAAGAAACCTTTCAGTCGGACCCAGGTCACCGATGCAGTCAGACGTAGCGTCGGCACGTGGTAGGCCGGGAGATCAATGACCAGGGGCTCGATGGGCTCGTTGCGCCACAGGGTGCCGCGCAACGCCAAGCCAACGGCCACGATGATCAGAATCGAAAGCACATACATGGCGAACACAGCTGTGCCAGCGTATGAGCCAAAGAAGATTGATCCCATCATCACAAAGACGGTCAGACGCGCGGTACACGAGGTGAACGGCACCAGGATCGCGGTCAAGATTCGTTGGCGCGCCTGTGGCAATATCCGCGTGCCGCTAATGGCGGGAACATTGCAGCCGTAGCCGACGATCAGGGGCAAGAAGGCGCGGCCCGGCAGCCCGATGGAGCGCATCAATCGATCCGTCACCACCGCCGCGCGAGCCAAATAGCCAGAGTCCTCCAAGACAGCGAGCAGCACGAACATCAGCGCCATCAGGGGCACAAAGGTCAGCAGCATGCCCACCCCGGCAATAAGTCCGTCGACCAGAAGCCCCTCAACCCAGGTTCCCCCGAGCCCGACCGCGGTCACCGCCCAGGTCACCGCGGTCGTCACCGGACCGGAGAAGAGTCCGTCCAAAAAGTCCTGCAATGGAGCAGCCACGGTGGTGGTGACCTGAAAGACCAACCACATCACTGCCAAGAAGATCAGCGGACCCAAAACCGGCGCGGTAACCCAACGATCAATCCGATCAGAGCGGGTTCGCCCCAACGGCCTGGACGAGACTGTGCTGGAAGCTACGACCTGAGAAATCCAGCAGAAGCGGGCATCTTCGGCCCCAAATTCGGAGCCCTCCGCAGCCAACGCCAGGGGTGGCGCCGCCGGCGCCTTCGCCGCTTCGCGGACGGCGGTAGCCAAAGCGTCCAGTCCGCCACGGCGTCGCGGATCGACGGACACAACGGGGCACCCCAACTCGCGAGACAAGGAAGCGGT
>CAYWIN010000099.1:0-7902 GCA_964458365.1 uncultured Propionibacteriaceae bacterium | reverse complement strand
GTGGTCGGCCTCGCATTGGGGGTCAGCACAACGCGCGGGTTCCAAATCGACTCGTCTCATCGTGCCCCAAGCAATAGCGAGCCAGGTCTCGACGACATGCGATCGCTGTGAACCATAGCCGTGCGCTTGGTCAACGACCTGACTCAACGCAACTGAAGTCACCTGACGAAGCCCAATCGCTTCCGTCGTGGTCAAGGCCTGTCCGGCAGCCGCCGGGTCGTTGTTCTCGTCAGTGTGAGAAACCAGCAGCCGTGTCGGAGTGAGAATGAGCACCGACATATGACGCTGGATCTCTTCGCGGTTGAAGGTGGCCTCCTGGTGAACCAGATGAGCGACCACGGCCTCCGACCCCAGACACATCGCCACCGTATCGGCAACAAGTTCAGGAAAGTACCGACAAGACTCGATGTCAGCTCCAAGATCAGCAGGCAGTCGCTGAGCAGCCGATGAGGTCATTGCGTCATCTTCCCACGCGCGCCATCGAGGCCCAAAAGCTTGTCCTCCCACTAGGGTGTGATCTTGTGAGCACTCGTCCGTTCTTCGCCGTGCGCGTGGAGGAGTTCATCGATCGCCGAGTCGAGGGTCTGCTGCGAGCACTCGGATGGCGAGAGCGCGTCGTCTGCTACACCGGATACGGCAGCACCGAGAGCATTCGAGTGTTGGGTCGAGTGATCTTGGTTCCAAAGCGAGCTCGTTCCGGGATTGGGAAAGCAACCGAAGAACTCATCCGTCGGCGCGGCTACCGCAATTTCTTCAGTGCCGCCTGTGTACGCACGCCCTTGCGGGTCACGATCGGTGATCGCATCACCGAATCCGTCACTGACCGCGGCGGGTACATCGATCTGCGAATCCGTGATCATCAGCTGCCCAGCGGAGTGAACCAAGTTACGGTGCAAAGCGCGGGATCCGACCCGGCCCTCGCCGAAATCTACGTCGTTGACGACTCCATCACTTTCGGGGTGATCTCCGATATCGACGACACGATCATCACGACCTTCCTGCCCCGACCGATGATCGCCGCATGGAACTCCTTCATCCGTGATGAATCTGCCCGGCAGGCCGTTCCCGGGATGGCGCGAATGTTCCAGTCCTTGATGAAGAACCATCCGGGGGCCCCGGTCATCTACTTATCCACCGGTGCCTGGAGCACCCAAGCGTTCCTCAACAGATTCTTGAAACGCCACGGCTTCCCCCCTGGCCCCATGCTGCTCACTGACTGGGGTCCAACCAACACCGGCTGGTTTCGTTCGGGTTGGGAGCACAAGGCCTCCGCATTGTTGCAACTGACGCGAGACTTTCCCACAATCTCCTGGCTGCTGGTCGGCGACGATGGCCAACACGATCCCGCGATCTATGCCGACTTTGCCAAGGTCGCCCCCGACCGAGTCCGAGGAATCGCTATTCGCCAGCTCACCCCCACCGAGCAGGTGCTCGCACATGGCACTACCGGAATGATCGACCCCGACGATGAGGCTCCCGGAGCTGGCTGGGTTCACGCGCCCGACGGCCGCGGATTGATGGCCTCCCTCGACCGACTGCTCGATCAGGAATGAACCACCCAGAAAGGTCAATGCACGCAAGATGGTTGCAAAACCGCCCCAGGTAGAAGACGACTTCGCCGAACACATCGTCGATGTCGATGTCTCCTCCGAGATGGAGACCAGCTTCCTGGAATATGCCTACTCGGTGATCTATTCGCGGGCGCTCCCGGACGCCCGCGACGGACTCAAGCCTGTGCAACGTCGGATCCTGTATGGAATGGACCAGATGCGCATCCGACCCGACGCTTCGCACGTGAAGTGCTCGCGCGTGGTCGGTCAGGTGATGGGTCTCTATCACCCGCACGGTGACTCCGCGATCTACGAGGCGCTCGTTCGACTCGGTCAATCGTGGTCCATGCGGCTCCCCACCGTCGACGGGCACGGCAACTTCGGGTCCTTGGATTCCGGGCCAGCAGCCATGCGATACACCGAATGCCGCATGTCACCGGCCGCGGTAGCCATGACCGCAGACATCGACTCAGATACGGTCGATTTCCGACCCAACTACGACGGCAAAGAAACCGAACCGGTGGTGCTTCCCGCCGCCTTCCCGAACCTCCTCGTCAACGGCAGCACGGGCATCGCGGTCGGCATGGCTACGAATATCGCCCCGCATAACCTCGGCGAGGTCGTCCAGGCCCTCAAGCACCTGTTGAAGCATCCCGACGCCGACATCGACGAACTCATGCGGTTCATCCCTGGCCCAGATTTTCCCACTGGTGGGAAGATCATCGGCTTGGACGGGGTCAAGGACGCATATCTCACCGGACGCGGCCAGTTCAAGCTGCGTGCCACGGCTCGAATCGAGCAGGTCAGTCCGCGACGTAAAGGCATCGTCGTCAGCGAACTGCCCTACCAGGTTGGCCCCGAGAAGATCATCGAGCAGGTAAAGAACCTCGTCCACGCCAAAAAGCTCACCGGAATCGCAGACATCAAGGACTTGACCGACCTGACCCACGGGACGCGGCTCGTAATCGAGGTCAAGAACGGAATCAATCCCGAGGCGCTGCTTGAGCAGCTCTATCGCCATACCAAGCTTGAGGATTCGTTCTCGGCCAACAATGTGGCGCTGGTGGATGGTCAACCCACCACGATGAATCTGCGCGCCATGCTCACCGTCTACCTGGATCACCGCCTTCAGGTGATCCTGCGTAGAACGGCTTTCCTGTTGGGTAAAGCCCAGGACCGCCTGCATCTTGTCGAAGGTTTACTGCTGGCAATCGTCGATATCGACGATGTGATCGCCATCATTCGGTCCTCCGACGATGCCGGGCAAGCACGCGAACGGCTCATCGACGCCTTCGAACTCACCGAAGTCCAAGCCAACTACATCTTGGACATGCAGTTGCGTCGACTGACGAAGTTCAGCCGCATCGAATTGGAAAGCGAACGGGACGCGCTGCTTCGCACGATTGCCGAACTCCAAGAGATTCTGGATTCTGATGATCGCCTGCGCGAGGTGACAGCGCAGGAGTTGGACGACATCGTCCGCACCCACGCCACCCCTCGGCGCACCGTGCTACTTGCCTCAGCGGGCAACCAAGTGACAGCGGCAAAGGCGACTGCGTCGCTGGAGATCGCCGATGAGCCCTGCTGGGTCATGCTCTCTTCGGCCGGTCTTCTGGCCCGCACCGAAAATGCCGAACCACTGCCCAGTTCGGGACCACGAGCCATGCACGATGTCATCGTGTCGGCGATTCGAGCCACGGCTCGCGGCGATTTCGCTGTCTTCACCAACACAGGCCGTCTCATCCGCGGGCACGCAATCGACGTGCCGTCCGTTCCCGTCACAGCCTCAGCGCCCAACCTTCAAGGAGGTTCTCCGGCTACCGAGCTGTTGTCTTTGGAGCCCGGCGAGCGGATTCTTGGCCTCGGCACACTCACCGAGGACACCTTCGGCTGGGCTCTGGGAACCCGCCGCGGGGTGGTCAAGCGGGTGAACCCGGAGATTCTCGGCAAAGACTCGTGGCCCATCATTCGGTTGGACGACGACGATGAGGTCATTGGAGCGGTTGAGCTTTACCACGATCAGTCGTCCTTGGTCTTCATCACCTCAGACGCCCAATTGCTGCGCTTCGCGGCCAGCAGCGTGCGTCCTCAAGGTCGTACAGGTGGCGGAATGGCCGGCGTCAAGTTGACGGCGGGGGCCCAGGCTCTCTTCTTCGGTGCCAGCACAACCGACAATGCCAGCGTTGTCACGGTGACCGGCTCAAGCGCCGCACTCCCGGGCACCGACGCGGGAAGCGTCAAAGTCACGCCACTTGGCGAGTACCCAGCGAAGGGACGGGCCACCGGCGGGGTTCGCTGCCAGCGCTTCTTGAAAGGCGAGGATGCCGTCCTTTTGGCCTGGGCCGGACCTGACCCGGCGATCGCCGCGGCATCGAGCGGCGCTCCCATCGAGCTACCCGATCCTGACCTGCGTCGCGACGGCTCCGGCACGCCGATCGGCCAACCCGTCGCTGCCGTAGGTTCTCGCTACCACTCATAGTTCGCACGAAAGGCAGACGCCCATGGACGACAGCTTCGAAGACCTTCTCGCCGCCAACCAGCGTTACGCCACCTCGGCTCCCCGAAACTTCGATGGCTATGCGCATGCCGGAGTAGCCGTCGTCACCTGCATGGACTCTCGGTTGCAGCCGCTGGAAATGCTGGGTCTGTTCCTTGGTGAGGCCAAGATTCTGCGTACCCCCGGCGGGCACGTCACCCCTGATGCCCTCACCGGTTGTGCGATGGCGGTGAACTTGCTCCGGGTGAATCGAATCTTGGTCGTCGCCCACACTCGATGCGCCATGGCAAGCACTGGTGAGGCGGAGACTCAGCGTTTAGTGGGCGAGGCTGCCGGTGTTGATGCCACCGGGTACACCTTCGGCGCCGATACCGACCAACTCGCTCATCTCCGCGCGGACGTTGACATGGTCGCTAGCCATCCCCTGATCGTTGGACGGGCTCAGGTAGGCGGTTTTCTCTACGACGTCGACACTGGACTCTTGAGCCAGATCTGTTGATCGACAGCGCATCGACTCGCTCCCCACATACCCCCTGCGGTATCGTGATTGAAAATGATTCTCACCTAAGGGGTAGTCGATGCAGATCCACAACGTCAACGCCGACATAGCGCTTGCCATGCAGAACGACGGCGCGACCATCGTTGATGTGCGCACCACCGGGGAATGGGCACAAGGCCACGCTGTGGGTGCGATGCACTTGCCTCTCGACCAGTTCAGCCTCGACGCGCTCCCGAAAGACGGCGACCTCATCTTCATTTGCGCATCGGGCGGACGATCGCTGCAAGCTGCTCGCCACGTCGCTGGCCAGGGCCGCGAGGTGTACAACGTGGTCGGCGGGATGACCGTTTGGCAGGCGATGGGCCTGCCAACTGACAAATGAGCGTAACGAGCTGCTGATCGCTGAGGGTGTGCGGCACTGACGGTGTGCCGCACACCCTCACCATCCGCGATGCGTCAGGCGTCGATGCGTTCTGCGTCCAGGCTGTACGCGCCTTCGATAATGAACTCTCTGCGAGGCGCCACGTCGTTGCCCATCAGCTTTTCGAAGGTGGCCTCGGCAACGGCCCCTTCATCAACGGTGAGCCGACGCAGCGTCCGATGCCGCGGATTCATCGTGGTATCGGCCAACTGATCGGCATCCATCTCGCCGAGACCTTTGTACCGCTGTGGCTCTTTGAACGCCTGCCCACGCTTGGTGAGTTCGGCGAGCTTTCGCCGGTATTCGGCCTCGTTATAGGTGTAGATGTACTTCTCTTGACCCTTCTTCGGATGAATCAGCTCAAAGCGGTGCAATGGAGGTACGGCACTGTAAATCCGTCCCGCTTCGACCATCGGACGCATGTACTTGAAGAAGAGCGTCGCCAACAACGTGCGGATGTGCGCCCCGTCGGAGTCAGCGTCTGCCATGAAGACAACCTTTGAATACCGCGCCGCGTCGAGATCGAACGTTCGCCCCGAGCCAGCACCGACCACCTGGATAATCGATGCGCATTCAACGTTCTTCAGCATGTCCCCCACCGACGCCTTCTGAACATTCAAGATCTTTCCGCGAATAGGCAGCAGCGCCTGAAACTCTGAGTCACGAGCCAACTTGGCCGTCCCCAGGGCGGAGTTTCCCTCGACGATGAACAGTTCAGTGCGGTCCAGATCGGTGCTGCGGCAGTCGGCAAGTTTCGCCGGCAAAGTGGACGACTCCAAGGCGTTCTTGCGCCGCTGGGCATCTTTGTGGGCCCGCGCCTGGACCCGGGTTCGCGAAGCAGCAACAACCTTCTCCATTACCGCACGCGCTTGAGGACGCACCGCAGCCTTGCTGGAACTCAGGAAACCGGTGAGCTCACTCTCCACAATTCGAGCCACAAGACGGTTAACCGGCGGGGTGCCGAGCACCTCTTTGGTTTGTCCTTCGAACTGAGGCTCGGCCAACCTCACCGTAACTACAGCGGTGAGCCCCTCAAGCACGTCGTCCTTGATGACCTCCTCGTTGGCCTTCAGGAGGCGGGTTCCCTCGAGGCTTCGAGCGAACGCCTTCGTCATGCCACGTTCAAAGCCTGTGACATGGGTGCCGCCCTTGGGCGTAGCAATGATGTTGACGAAAGACTTCACCTGGGACTCGTAGCCGCTTGACCAGCGCAGCGCGATGTCGACGTCCAAGTCACGATCAACATCGGTGGGAGTCATCGAACCTTGATCGTCCAGCATGGGAACCGTTTCACTGAACGAGTCCGACCCTTGCAGGCGGATCACATCAGAGACTGGCGCACCACTGGACAGGTAGTCACAAAACTCACCGATTCCGCCATCGTGTTTGAAGACCTCTTCGGTCAGTTCCTCGCCGCGAGCGTCTGTCACGGCGAGTTCCAGACCTGGCACCAAGAAGCTGGTCTGTCGCGCCCGCGCCAAGAGCTGCGTCAGCGAGAGCTCTGCGCCAGGCAGAAAGATCTGATGGTCGGGCCAATACCGAATCCGTGTTCCGGTGACGGACTTGCCCACTCTTCCAGTTTTTCGTAGGCCCCCACCGGGGGTGAATGGCGCATCCGGCCCTTCCCCGGAGAATTCGCCGGGGACTCCCCGACGGAAGCTCATCGAGTGGGTAGCGCCGTTGCGATCAACTTCAACGTCCAAGCGTGCAGACAGCGCATTCACCACCGACGCGCCTACCCCATGCAGACCACCGGTGGCGTTGTACGACCCCGCGCCAAACTTGCCTCCGGCATGCAGTTTGGTGAAAACCACCTCGACACCGGTGAGCTGAGTGCGCGGTTCAATGTCGACCGGAATTCCTCGGGCGACGTCACCAACGAAGATCGACCCATCGGGGTTCAGGCGGACCGCGATCTTTGCGCCATATCCAGCCAGTGCCTCGTCGACGGCGTTATCGATGATTTCCCATAGGCAGTGCATGAGCCCGCGGGTATCGGTAGAACCGATGTACATCGCAGGCCGTTTGCGGACCGCCTCTAGCCCCTCCAGCACCAGAAGGTGCCGCGCCTCATAGTCCCTGCCCTCGGCTGCTTTTGTCGTGCTCACGGCAGGCACATTATCTCGACGGAGTAACAGTTGTGCGTATTCCCGTAACGGTGTCGGCTCAAGGACCATCATCATTGGGTTCGAGTCTCTAGACTGGTGCCTACGGGAACAAAGCTGACATTGCTAGCGTTGTTCCGGACGCAAGACACTCGCCGGAGTGAGGAAGTGAGGAAGACCATGAGCAGCACCATTGCCGAGCCCCTGACCACAGCTGATCGTTGCGATCGCTGCGGCGCCCAGGCATACCTGCGAGTAACCCTCAGCTCAGGCGGCGAGCTTCTCTTCTGCGCTCACCATGCCAAGGCCCACTCCGCGAAGTTGAGCCAAGTGGCATTGTCGATTCAGGACGAGACAAGCAAACTTTCCTAAACCTCAGGTTTTCTGTGGGCCTCGGGGAGTCTCCCCGGGGCCCACAGCTTTTTGCCTGGAATACTGCCGCTGTGGGAGATATCGAGGCCGTACGTGGGGATCTCACCCTGCAGAGCACAGAAGCCTTAGTTAACGCCGCTAACTCCACTCTGCTGGGAGGCGGGGGCGTGGATGGCGCGTTGCATGCCGCTGCGGGACCAGAACTCCTTGCGGCATGCCGCAAGCTTCGGGCCACCGACTATCCCGACGGACTTCCGGTCGGACAGGCAGTGGCGACTCCTGCGGGTCGGCTTTCTGCCCGTTGGGTGATCCACACCGTCGGACCGAACCGTCACCGCGGCCAGACCAACCCCGCTGATCTTGCCGCGGCCTACACCCATTCCTTGGACGTCGCGGTCACCGTCGGCGCGCATAGTGTGGCTTTTCCCGCCATCGGGGCCGGTGTTTACGGCTGGGAC
>CAYWIN010000098.1:0-7906 GCA_964458365.1 uncultured Propionibacteriaceae bacterium | reverse complement strand
CCCGCGTGGTGCTGGCAGCCCAGGTATCTCCCCAAAACCCCACCACTGCCCAAAGGGGGCAAAGTGAACAGCGCGGACGACTCACCCACGCGGAACTCCACACCGATCGAAATCAGCGGCAGGGATGAGACGTTACGCACCGAAACCCGCACGGCCGAAGCGTCGCCAATCACGATTCGCGCAGGTGCCAGATCAAAACCGACCTCCAGCTGAGTGCGCCCAATGGCGAATAGTGCGGCCAGAATCATGATGATCCCGAGCACTGCGGCCAGATAGGACAGCTCACGCCAGCCCAGATTGGCTCCGCACACGGCCAACACCACCGCCGAAGCCAGAACCGTCCACCCCAATCCAGACAGTGCCCGCACGACGAGCGCAGCCCGGTCACGATACGGCCCTAGTCGGTTGCGCAGGGATTCAAAAGCTGCCGGTACCCTCCGCCGGAAACCTTCAATGCCCGTGGACGTGCCATCCGCCGCACGGCTCGCCGGCGGGACGTTTACGGGTGCGTCCGCAGCTGCGGTACGCGGACGGATCCGAGTGGCGTCATCCATCGTGACTACAGACTCCGCTCCTGGGGCGCCGGAACGGTGGCAAGGAGCTCATCGATCACCCGCTCCGACGTCACCGCGGAAAACTGTGCCTCGGCGCTGAGCATCAGACGGTGACTCATCACCGGAACGGCCAGATCCTTGATGTCGTCGGGGATGACGTGGTCGCGCCCCTGGCTCACCGCCCACGTCTTCGCTGCCCGAGTGAAAGCCAAACACCCCCGCATCGACAAACCCAACTTCACATTCGGATGGCGACGTGATTCGGTCGCCAGCTGAGAGATGAACGCGACGATGGCCGGTTCCACATGCACCTCATTGGCGAAGGCTGCCATCTGCTGGACCGCCTTGGCGGCGATCACCGGCGCCACTGTGGCTGAACGGTCTCGATTGCCGGCCTGCAACATCAACTCCATGGCCACGTCGTGGTCGGGATAGCCGATCGAGGTCTTCATCAAGAAGCGGTCCAGCTGGGCCTCAGGAAGTCGATAGGTACCGGCCTGTTCGATCGGATTCTGGGTAGCGATCACCATGAAGGGGCTCCCTACCGAGTGGGCAACACCGTCCACCGTGGCCCGGCCTTCCTCCATGATTTCCAGCAACGCTGACTGTGTTTTCGGGCTAGCCCGGTTGATCTCGTCCGCCAAGACCACCGTGGCAAAGATGGGTCCTTTGTGGAACTCGAATGCCCGCTTTTCCTGATCAAACACCGTGACGCCGGTCACATCTGACGGCAGCAGGTCGGGGGTGAACTGGATCCGGCTGTGACTGCCCTGAACCGAGTTCGCCATCGCCTTCGCAAGCTGGGTCTTTCCGGTGCCCGGGTTGTCCTCCAGCAGCAGATGGCCCTCGGAGAGCATGCAGGTGACAGCCAGCCGGATGACGTCGCGTTTGCCACGAATCGCCACCTCGACATTGGAGACAATCTGCTCAAAGGTTTGGTGAAACCAGCTGGCTTGTTCGGCGGTGATCATCAGTTGTTGCTTCCTTCGTTGCGTAAAAGACTCGGTAAGCCATTCAGTCCACGACGTTTGACGTGGTATCGCCACAGGTGACCGACATGGGTTCGGTATTGGGGCTGACGAACCAGGCGTAGGTCGTCTGGCCAGCGTCGAATTCTTTTCGCCGCGTACCGCCCCACGTGGGGACTTCACCACCGTTCAACACGCAGGTGTACTTGCCGATGTAGTTCTTCGTGACCATCTCCAGGTTGTAGCAGTACCGGTCACCATCAAATTCTGCGCCGCACAAACCTGGCGGATAGACCTCTCCCTTCGAGATCGTCACTTTGTGTGGAGGCGGAGGACCGGTGGTCTCCCGGGTGCTCGAGGACCCTCCATCCCGCCGCTGTGGCGTGGTATTGCCGGTCTCGAGCGTGGCCTTCACGTCGACGGTCTTGTCGTACCCCACCGTTCGAGACCGGGTGACGGTCAGACTGCCCGTGCCAACCTTCGAGCCAACCTCGGCTCCGTTGATGAAGAGCGTCAGCGTGGCCGTCTCGCCATTACCGTTTCCGGTCGCTGTTCCCGTGACCTCGTCTCCATCGTGCGAAGCCGAAACCGCCGGCGCTTTGAGATCGCCAAAAGTCGTCACGGTGCGCGGCCTGGATTCCATACACTTCTTCGCCTCGTTACAGACGTGAAGAACGAGTTCTGATTTCGCGCCATCAGGCAATCCATCAATCTTCGTGTTCACCGCACCCCCAGCCGGACCCGGTGATTTCACGGTGGCCACCGTCGACCCGCCGCGGGTCACCGTGACCTTTGATGTTGCACCACGCGAGGCGGGCACCGTGAACTTCAACCGGGCCTCGCCGTCTGATCCCGTTGCTTCCGCCGACCAATCACCCGACCAGGCATCCGGAGTACCTACCGCCGCCCAAGTTGGCGACGAACTAGCGGTGGAATGCGCCGCGCCCCCGGTGTCGTTCGTGGCCGTCACCGAATATCGGTAGGTGGTGCCGGTAAACGTGACGGAGTCATCAACACAGGATTGCGCGGTAGTTCCGCTGCAGATGGCTTTGCCATCGCTGCGGCTCACGGCGTAGCGCACCGGTCTTGGCCCCTCCGCAGAGGCCAAGGTCCACGAAATCCTGACGCTGGTGCTTGCCCCCACCGACGTGGTGGGTTGCGGTGACTCGACGTTCAGTCCTATCGGTTTGCCCGACGACTGGCCCGCCTCAGAGGTGGACGGACCCACCTTGTAGTTGTTTTCGGCCGAGACGCTGAAGGTGTACGGCTCATTGTTCGACGGGACCTTCACCGTGGCACTGTTTCGGCCCGCCGGGACGTTGACGACACCACCACCAGAGGTTGTGATGTGAATCACCTTGATCGGTGAACCGTCGTTCGCAATCGGCCCCCAGGACACCGTCACCGAGTGGTCTTGCGGGTCGCCGACCTTCACCCACGAAGGCGCTCCGGGCGCGACGTCGGGCGTGATCCGAGCCGAAGAACCGCTCCATTCGCTCCAATCAGCCTTGTTATGGGCGCGCACTTGGAAAGTCACCGCCTCTCCATTCGTGAGGCCCTTGATTTGGCAGGGCGTACTGCGGCAAGTCGTCACCCGTCCGCTGCCCGGACCGCTGGCGATCTTGACCTCATAGGAGTCAATGGACGCCCCGTGAGGGTTTCCGGGACGCCACGAGATTGTGGCCGATCGAGACTGCACAGTAGGACCGTTTATTGGCGGGCTTGGCGGGTCCGGTCGGGTATACACCGACAGCGACACCGTGCCCGTGACCCACCGCGATTGCCGTGCCGGGTCGGCACCCAGGTCTGTTGCCCTCACCTGAAAAGTCACCGGCCCGAAGGTGGCCACGTCGGGAGTGACGACGATGGCGGCTTGATCCATGGTGACGCTCGACTTGCCACCGCCGATCTGTTTGACGGCCAACACTTTGGTGTTCGCGTCAAGCAGCGGCGACAGCACCGAGATCGGAACCGTCACCGGAGCGCCAGCTTTGATGTCTGTGAGCTTGACCGAGCGAAATACAGCCGGCGGAGCGGGAACGATCTGGATCTGAATGGTGGCCGGTTTGGCGGCCGTCCCGACGATGCCGATTCGTAGGCGACCTGTGCCACGATCGGGGGCAGTTCCCGCCGCCTGCAACTTCACCACGTGGCCACCACCGGTTGCGGTCACACCAGCGATCGGCTGGTCCCAGTCGGCGGTATAGGCCAGCTGGGGCAGCGTCTGCGGGTCAGGACTCCACACGTGGCACAAGCTGGTGATGTCGAGGTCCTTGATTTCGCCACCTTGAATGACCGTTTGGGCTTCGCTGGGACATCTCAACACGGGGGTACGAGCGCCGACTTGCACCGGAATGGTGACCGTGGAGGTCAGCACACCAGGGTCGGTCAAAGACCCGGAATCCATCACTTCCACTGTCACCGCGGCGGGCCCCACATAATCGCTTTGGGATGTCAGAGTGAAGCGTCCCGCGTCATCTACCTTGGCCGACAGGTAGTCCCCCGGCGAGGTCACGATGGTGGCCGATGAGATGCGCACCGATCGACCCCGAGGAGACTCGACATAGTCGCCCACCGAGAAGCTCGAGGTGGCGTTGGTGGCGATTTGAATGAGCCCGTCGGCTTTCAAGCGCGGCGGTCCGTCGCCTTCGGCCGGCACATAGATCACCCCGGCGCTGACGGCACCGGCCGAATCGGTGACTTGGAAGGGAATGACCTGCGGATGATTCACAGTCGGCACCTGCACCTGGTCGCCGGACAGGGTGAGGCCTGGGACGCGAGCCAACACCTCCACTCGCAGCCCGGCAATGCCATCTTCAAGATCCCATGCGCCAGTCAACAGACTGGCCTTGGCCGTCTTCCCGTCCAATTCGGCGTTTTGGTCGCTGACGGTCGGCGCATTGTTGTATCCAGCTTTGGTGACCACTTTGATGGTGGCCATCGGCCCCGTCCCCCCATTGCCACTGAGGGCATAGTTCACGAGGATCGGTTGGCCCGCCAAACTGCCGGCCTTGACCTGGATCGGGCCAACTTCTCCGCCAACCCTGAGCCCCGAGGGCATCGGCTGATTGAATCGATCCAAGGCAGCTAACCGCACAGAATCGTCCCGAGCCACATAGTCATTGCTCAACACATTGAGCTTGACGTCCGCACCGGGAGCTGCCGTCACCTGGTCATCGACAGCAACCGGCAACTGAGTTTGCCCCGGCTCGCTCACCGCAACCCGAATCGTCCCCACCCCGGTCTTGCCGTACCGATCGGTAACGCGATAGCTGAACGTATCGGTGCCCACCTGTCCCGCAGTGGGATAGGCCTCATAGGTCAAACTGTTGGGGCTGTAACCGACAATGCGCCCCAAAGTGGGTGCGGAATCGATTCCAGCAACCGTCACCGTGTCACCGTCGGGATCCTGACCCGACGTTGGCACCGGAATCTTGATCCGTGACCCCGAAACCACCCGGACCTCAACACTGCCCGCTTCCGGCGCGCGGTTCGGCTCGGCCTCGCTTGGCGCAGGCTTGATCGTCACCACGATCTGAGACTGAGCGGTCTCACCTGAAGGAGTCTGTGCCGCGTAGGAAATCACCACTTGGCGTGTCCCGTCCGCCGACGCGGGTGCCACATAACGCACCTGATTGCCACGGACGTAGGCCGTCCCGACCTCGCCTTGATCTTCATCAGCGGCCTTTGCTCGATCGATGACCGACAGCTGGCCGGTCTTCGGCCCCAACCCGTCGGTCACCAAAGAGAGCGGCTGACCCGACAAGGACCGGTCGTTATCCAGCGCCGAGATCAAGACCGAATCACCGACCCGGACCGTCGCGGCGTCTGTTCGAGCCAAGACGGCGTCCTGATCCAGCTCAGGCAGCTGAGTGACCAACACATCACCCGAGGCAGTCTGCGAGCCATTGGTGATCGTGTAATGCACCGCTTGCGGGTTGGGTGAAAGCGGGGATTGACTCGGCACGATCCGAATCCATCGACCACCAATCACCTGAGCCTGCAACTGATTCGGCTCAGCGGCCGTCGCAGACTGAACAGTCAAAAGGCCGCCCGACGGATCGTAATCATTGGCCAAGACATCGACCATGGCCGCACTTCGTCCACGCACCGAGGCTTGATCAGGCATGGCAACTGGCCCATCCGCAGCCGAGGAAAGAGCATCAATTCGGATCGTGCCTCGAGCGAGATTCGCCGCCCCAAAGGCAACCGAATAGTCCAGATAGTACGGACCCTGACGCGCCGCAACGACCTGTACCTGCCCGGTCTTCAGATCTGTGGTGACCGTGATGTTCGCCTTCTGAGCCACGCTGGCATTGAGCCGCATCGTGGCATTCAGGTTGCGGGGATCAGCCCCGGCGATGTCATTGGCCAACGGCCAGATCGTGATCGGCTGACCCACTTTGCCCCGAGCAATGTCGGGTTGCGCCTTGGCTGGCACGGCGGTGACGGCCTTACTGGCCAGCACCTTCACCGACACCGCCCCCTTGACCGACCGATTCTGGGCACCATCAGTGACTCGATAGTTGACGGTCTGCACCTTGTCGGACGTCACTTCGCCTGCGGTGAAGTCCAGCACCCCGTCGGTCGTGACCGGGATGGCATCCCCTGCCGGGTCGGTCGCACTCAGCAGGGTCACAGGGTCGCCCTCGTCGTCACGCCAATCGGCCAACACCGGGATCGACACCTTGCCGAACGAGGCGGCGCTATAGGTCATCGGCGCCGCACCCTCACGGAGATGGGGAACCGTGTTTTGCGAGCCTGCCTCGGTCACGGTGACTCGGCCTTCGTCCGTCACCCGACCATTGGAGATCACATAACTAAAGTCCACCCGTTTGGCATTCTTTCCCCACACCAACTTGATGGTTTGACCATCTGGAGAGATTTCGAGACGCACCCCGCTGGGCACTCCCGAGGTATTCACCGACTGAATCGACAGCACGCTGCCGGCACTATCGGTGTCGTTATCCAGGACATGCAGCACCGTGGTGCGGTCTGCACGAGCTTTCAACACATCATCGACGGCTCGTGGCTTCGCCTCGGAGGTGTTGACCTTCTCCTTCTGCTGGTTTTGGCGGTTTCCCTGCGGATGCACGTCGGGCCAGTTGTCCACGCTGGTCTTGGTGTCCAAGTCATAGGCGCGCCCATTGGCCTGATCATTGAGCAAGATCAAGCCATGGTTCACCCGAAAGGCAGGACGGATCAGCCCACCGGTACGATCCACCTGCTGAACTTCAACCCCGGTGCTGTCGCAGGCCCGAATCACGCGGCCGATACCTGACCAGGTGCCGAAATCGCAGCCGCCCAGATGAACAGGGGCAGCCGGCGGCCCGTCACCACCGGCGTCCACCACCGTGACGCGTCCTGAACCCAAGTCGACGCGCAGGAGCTCCTTCGACGACGCCACCAAGACGCTTTCGGATCCCGCCGATGGCTGCTGAAGACGGGCGCTGGGATCGACCTCAAGCGAAACGATCCGCCCACCCGGGAGGAAAAGCCTCTTGGTCGCCACGTCCAGGCCCACCACCGACGCTCCTACAGCCGTAACATCGATCTTGCCCAGCGCACCCCAAGGTTGGCTGATTTGTGGGGCACCGAACCCTTCTCCTTCAGGCCGAATGATCACCAGCTTGCCGTTCACGCCGGCGGCGTAGATGGTTCCATCCGTCCCAACAGCAAGCGATTTCGCATCCACCGGGGCGCCGCCGGGAAGACCGAGTTCAGCCAAGGGAGTAGCCTCGCCGCCCAGTTCGGCGACGGAAACGTCGCCGACGAAGGGGTCATACCGAGACGCCCAGATCCGGCCAGTTTGATCGATGGTTGCCAGGGTGCCGCCGTTGATCTTGGCATCGCCACTGGGATCCACCCCGACCGACTGGTCCACCTGGGGCTTGATGTTGGCGGTGTCTACTTTTGTCAAGGAACCGTTGGTCTGGTCCCACATCAGTGCGGCATTGCCGTCTTGGATCACATCGAGTTCATATTTCGGCAGCCGAGCTCCCGGTGGGGAAACGCGACCATCCAAACCGGAAGCCGCCTTATTGATACGGCCGAATTCCCCGCCCGCATCGTTGGAAATCCACAAGCCGGTGTCGTTCAGTTCAAGTTGGCGTCGGGGAAATCCCAGTGAAGCGATGGCGTACCACACCAGCGATATGGCGATGACGAGGCTCAATACCCCCGGCGCCCACCGAACAGCCTTCTTCCCGAATCCCCGCACGTATTGCCCCCCAGAAATACCCCTCCGACGCTGCACTCTAGCCATCGGATTCGATCGATGGCACTCCCGGACAGATGACGGACTCTCTGGGGAGAATTGTCCGCGAGAAAATCAGTCGCGCGGCAAGAGGGTCAGATCATCAGAAGTCACAATTCGGGCGGCCA
>CAYWIN010000097.1:0-7929 GCA_964458365.1 uncultured Propionibacteriaceae bacterium | reverse complement strand
CTGGTCGGCGCTGAGCCCTATGGGGCACCACAGCTGGACGTTCCGGTTCGCCTGAACGTCAACGAGAACCCGTATCCGCCGAATGCTGCCGTGATTGCGCAGATGGCCGACGCTGTGAGCCAGGCCGGGGCACAGCTGAACCGGTATCCCGACCGAGAAGCGCGCGCACTCCGTGCCGATTTGGCCGACTACCTTGGTCACGGACTGACCGCAGACAATATCTGGGTTGCGAACGCCTCAAATGAGGTGATGACCCACGTTCTGGGCGCCTTTGCCGGCCCGGGTCGGACCGTGCTGACCTTCGGGCCGACCTATTCGATGTATCCCGAATATGCGCGCAATACCCACAGCGAGTATGTGGTGGAGCCTCGGCTGCCCGATTTTTCGGTCACCGCGGACCTGGTGCTGTCTGGAATCGAACGCACGGGTGCGAATCTGGCGATCATCACCACACCGAACAACCCGACCGGGACGTCGACGTCGCTGGAGACCATCGCGGAGATTCTGTCCCGGACCGAAACTCTGGTGATCGTCGATGAGGCCTACCAGGAATTCGCTCGAAATCCGGAGCTCAGCGCAGTGACGCTCTTGCCGCGCTTCGGAAACCTGATCGTGGTACGCACCATGAGCAAGGCGTTCGCTTTGGCCGGGGCTCGGGTCGGATATCTTGCTGCTGACCCGGCGATTGTTGATGCTTGTCGAATTGTTCGGCTGCCATATCACCTCTCCGCGCAGACACAGGCCGTGGCTCGAGTGGCGCTCGCCCACGCCGATGAACTCCTCGCCACCGTCGACGATTTGCGCTCCACCCGTGACGACATGCTGCGCCGCCTGCCTCAACTCGGGGTAGAGGTGATCGACTCCGACGCCAACTTCTGTTTGTTCGGGCGCTTCGCGGACCGTCATGATGTATGGCAGCGCCTTTTGGACCGCGGAGTGCTGGTGCGCGAAACGGGTCCGGAGGGCTATTTGCGGGTGTGTGTGGGAACTCCACAGGAGACTGAGGCGTTCTACACCGCATTGGCTGAGGTATTGAAGGAGATGGGATGAGCCAGAGGACTGCGACTCGGGAACGTCGGACTAGCGAGTCAGACGTTCGGGTTGCGCTGAACCTGGACGGAACCGGCCAGTCGACGATCAGCACCGGTGTGGGCTTCTACGACCACATGCTGAGCGCGCTGGCAAAGCACTCTTTAATCGATCTTGAGATCACCACAACCGGCGATCTCCACGTCGATGCGCACCACACCATGGAAGACACCGCGATTGTGCTCGGCGCGGCTTTGGCCGATGCGCTGGGAGACAAAGCCGGAATCACTCGGTACGGCGATGCCACCGTCCCTTTGGATGAGTCTTTGGCTCAAGCCGTCGTCGACCTCGCTGGTCGACCTTATGCCGTGATTAGCGGTGAACCGGAGGCGCAAGCTTTCGTCCGCATCGGTGGCAGCGGCGTCGACTATCCGGGTTCGATGACTCGACATGTGATGGAGTCGTTGGCGATGAACGCCGGGATGACTATGCACCTGCGGCTGTTGGCCGGGCGCGATCCGCACCACATCGTCGAGGCACAGTTCAAGGCGTTGGCTCGGGCTTTGCGCGTTGCGGTGAGTCCTGATCCGCGCATCGAAGGAATCGTCCCGTCCACCAAAGGGCGTCTGTGAGCGCACCGCGGGTGGCGGTGCTCGACTACGGTTCGGGCAACCTCCACTCGGTGACGCGTGCCTTAGCCGCGGCAGGCGCCGACGTGGTGCTGACCGCTGATCGGAGCCTGTGTCTGGACGCCGATGGGCTGGTGGTGCCGGGGGTGGGCGCTTTCGCCGCCTGCATGGATGGGTTGCGCGATGTCGACGCCGACGAGATCGTCATCACACGACTAGCCGATGAAACTCCGACCTTGGGGATTTGTGTCGGGCACCAAGTGCTTTTCGACACCGGCGTTGAACATGGCCTGACGACGGCTGGTCTCGGGTTCTTGCCGGGGGTTGTTGAGCAGCTGGATGCGCGACCGCTGCCGCACATGGGCTGGAATACCGTCCAGGCGAGCCCCGGATCGTCGATCTTTGCCGGGATCGAGCACGAGCGGTTCTACTTTGTTCATTCCTACGCAGCGCACGATTCGGGTGCCTGGCCCAAAGGAACGATGATCAGCACCAGCGAACACGGCGGAGATCGTTTCGTGGCCGCCGTGGAATGCGGCGCATTGTGGAGTACCCAGTTTCATCCGGAGAAGTCCGGGGCGGCCGGGGCGCGGCTGTTGAGGAACTGGATCGCAACCCTAGGCAAGGACGCATGAGCACTCTCGAACTACTGCCGGCCGTTGATGTTCAAGGCGGCCAGGCCGTGCAACTGGTTCAGGGGGTGGCTGGCAGCGAGAAGACCTTTGGTGACCCGCTGACGGCAGCTCTGCGCTGGCAGTCTGCGGGTGCGAGCTGGCTTCACCTCGTTGACCTCGATGCCGCATTTGGCCGGGGCAGTAACGCCGCGATTCTGGCCGGAATCGTCGGGCAGCTCGATCTTCAAGTGGAAATGTCCGGCGGGATCCGGGACGACGCTTCGCTGGAACGGGCACTGTCCACCGGTTGTCGGAGGGTCAATATCGGCACCGCCGCATTGGAAAACCCTGAGTGGTGTGACCGGATCCTGGCCGAGCATGGCGACCAGATTGCGATCGGTCTGGACGTTCGCGGCACAAAACTGGCCGCCCGGGGGTGGACTCGCGAAGGTGGCGACCTCTACGAGACGCTGGATCGCTTGAATCGTGCGGGTTGCGCTCGCTATGTCGTGACCGATGTCGCCAGCGACGGCATGCTTTCTGGACCAAATCTGGAACTACTTAGTGAGGTTTGTTCCCGCACCGACGCCGCTGTGGTGGCCAGCGGAGGCGTGTCCAGCCTGGACGACCTGCGCGCCTTGCGGGAACTGGTTCCCCTCGGTGTGGAAGGTGCGATCATCGGCACTGCGTTGTATGTGGGGAATTTCACCTTGGCTGATGCGCTCGCCGTGGCCAACGCATAATCATCACGGCACCCGTGCGGTCCAGTCGGGGTTGGCGAATTTCGTCGCAACGAGCTCCTCAGCCTGGGCGAGTTCGGCGGCGGTGAGCTGCCCGTCGTGGACGGCGTGGAGCTCTCGAAATGTCTCGAGGAAGCTCGCCATGACCTCGGCGCGGGGCATGGCGGTCTGAGATCGCACCGGGTCGACGCGCTTGTTTGCGCTCTTCGTGCCCTTGTCGCTGAGCTTTTCTCGACCGATGCGGAGCACTTCAAGCATCTTGTCGGCGTCCATGTCGTAAGCCATCGTCACGTGGTGGAGCACTGCACCTCCGGCAAAGCGCTTCTGGGCGGCCCCGGCGATCTTGCCGCTCGGAGAGGCAATGTCGTTGAGGCCGGCATATTGCGCGTTCACGCCAACTTTGGCCAGCGCAGTGAGCACCCACTGGTCGAGAAAGGCATAGGAGGCTTCGTAGCTCATCCCATCGACCAATGATTCGGGAACCACTAACGAGAAGGTGATGCAGTTTCCGGCTTCCATGAACATGGCACCACCGCCGGAGATGCGTCGCACGACCTGGATGCCGTGTCGCTGAGCGCCTTCGTCATCGACCTCATTACGCAGGGACTGGAACGAACCGATCACTACTGCGGGGCTGTCCCACTCCCAAAATCGGAAAGTGGGGCCGCGCCGCCCGGCAACCAGCTCTCGGCCCAGCACCTCATCGAGGGCTGCGTGCATGGCGGGATCGAGCGGCCCAGGATCTAGGTAGGTGAACTCCTGGTCGTGCCAGCTGGTTGCGCGTCCCAGCGCGCGTCGCACAGCCATCGCGATGGCATGCGAATCGAAGCCAGCCATGGTGACCGGGACTCCCAAGGTGCCGTCCCTGCGCGCACGCTGTAGGGCATCGTCAATCCGTGCGCGCAGTTCAGATGCTGAAGCTCCGACCGGAACGCCGTTGAGGGAGGTGTCGATGATGGACAGGGCTTCGTCCGGGTCAAGGAAGAAGTCACCACTGACCTGGACGTCGTTCAGTCGGTCGTTGTTGAGATTGAGATCGACTGCTACCAGCTTGCCGCCGGGAACTTTGTACTCGCCATGAAGCCGCTCGGACATGGAGTCAAGATAGGTGTCATAGACTGTGCCGCGCAAAACCTTCAGCGCGACGGACGGACATTCATGAGCGGTCATTCCAAGTGGGCCACCACCAAGCACAAGAAGGCAGCAATCGATGCCAAGCGCGGCAAGCTGTTCGCCAAGCTGATCAAGAACATCGAAGTTGCTGCCCGTACTGGCGGTGCAGACCCCTCAGGGAACCCGACGCTCTATGACGCGATCCAAAAGGCGCGCAAGAATTCCGTCCCGGTGGACAACATCGAACGGGCGGTCAAACGCGGTGGGGGCATCGGGGGAGAGTCCGTTGACTACCTGGAAATCACCTATGAGGCCTACGGCCCGGCCGGTGTCGCGATCTTGATCGAGTGCCTCACCGACAACCGGAACCGTTCAGCATCGGACGTCAAAGTGGCGGTGACGCGCAACGGCGGCACCATGGCCGATGTTGGTTCAGTCTCCCGAATCTTTGACCGCAAGGGCGTGGTCGAAGTGGCGAAAGCTCAAGGCGGCCGCGACGTCAACGAGGATGACTTGCTCGAAGCTACGTTGGACGCCGACCCGGAGGACGTCGTCGACGATGGCGACGTTTTCAAGGTGATCAGCGACCCGAATGTGGTGGTTGAAGTACGTAAGGCGGTCCAGGCCGCCGATCTGGACTATGAATCGGCCGAAGTTCAGTTCGTGCCGCAGTATGGCCAAACGGTCGACAGCGTCGATGCGGCCACCAAGTTGTTCAAACTGTTGGATGCCATCGAGGATCTCGACGACGTGCAGAACGTGTACAGCAACGAGGACGTCCCCGACGAGGTCAGCGACCAACTCACAGACTGACTCGGCGTGGCACCCGGACGGGGCCACCGCGACACGGTTAATATCCGAACATCTGTTCGGAAGGTGGCGTCATGCGGGTGCTCGGAGTTGATCCTGGATTGACCCGCTGTGGTGTCGGCGTTGTCGAAGGTGGGCCCGGCCGCCGACTGGAGTTCATCGATGTGGGGGTCGTGACTACTCCTGCTTCTCAGGAGCTTCCGCAGCGGCTGTTGGCCATCGAAGCTGGTCTGGTCGAATGGGTTAGCCGGTGCAAGCCTGACGTGGTCGCCGTCGAGCGCGTCTTCGCCGAGCACAATGTTGCCTCGGTTATGGGCACCGCTCAGGCCGCCGGACTGGCGATGTTGGTGGCTGCGCGGGCCGGTATTCCGGTCTATCTCCACACTCCGACTGAGGTGAAGGCCGCCGTCACGGGATCTGGCCGAGCCGACAAAGCCCAGGTCGGCGCGATGGTGGCTCGCCTGCTGCACTTGGATGCTGTTCCCAAACCTGCTGATGCCGCTGACGCGCTGGCTTTGGCGATCTGCCAGTTGTGGCGAGGCCCGGCACAAGATCGCATCGCTCAGGCACTCGCCCGACAGCGCGGGCCGGTGAGTGCATGATCGCCTTGCTTACTGGCGAGGTCGTCGCAATGGGCGGCACCTGGATGGTCGTTCAGGCCGGCGGACTCGGTTTTCGCGCGCTGTGCACCCCAGCGACAGTGAGTTCAGCGCGGGTCGGCGCCCAGATCACGGTGCACACCTCTCTGGTTGTGCGCGAAGACTCGCTGACGTTGTACGGGTTTGCCCGGGCCGAGGAACGCGACTGTTTTGAACTCGCGCAGACCGCTTCAGGAATCGGGCCACGTATTGCTCTCGCCATCGTTTCGGTGCTTGGGCCGGCCGATTTTTCGCAGGCGGTGCGGGCGGGCGACACTGCCGCGATCACCCGAGTGCCGGGAATCGGTGCCAAGGGTGCAGCCAAACTGATTTTGGAGCTCAAAGACAAAGTGATGGGTCTTGCTGAGCCGGATTCGTCGCCGTCGGCGGAGACGAGTGCGGAATGGCGAGACCAGGTCACCGGTGGTTTGGAGAGTTTGGGCTATTCGGCCAAAGATGCGGCTCGTGCGTGCGACCAGGTGGCCAAGCTGGCTGATGACGATCCCACCGTCTCGGTTGCCGTGCTGCTGCGCGCCGCCCTGCGCAGCCTGGCAAAGTAGGTCACGTGTCGATCTCTTCGCCTGGTGATCCGCTAGACCCACACGTGCAATTCGACGAACGGGCCGCAGAGTCAGCGCTACGACCAGGCACTCTGGCGGACTTCGGGGGCCAGCCGCGGGTGAGTGATCAGCTCGACCTGGTTCTGTCTGCGGCGAGGCAACGCCAAACCGTCCCTGACCACGTTCTGCTTTCTGGACCGCCCGGCCTGGGGAAAACCACCTTGGCCATGATCATCGCCACCGAAATGGGCGTTCCGATCCGAGTGTCTTCCGGGCCGGCGATTCAGCACGCCGGAGACCTCGCCGCGATCCTGTCGGGCCTCACCGAAGGCGAGGTCTTCTTTCTCGACGAGATCCATCGCATGTCTCGCCCCGCTGAAGAGATGCTCTATCTGGCGATGGAGGACTTCCGGGTCGACGTCGTGGTGGGTAAAGGCCCAGGTGCCACGGCCATCCCGCTCGACATCCCACCGTTCACCTTGGTGGGGGCCACCACCCGTACGGGGCTTCTGCCTGGACCGCTGCGGGACCGCTTTGGCTTCACAGCACAGCTCGACTTTTATGCCACTGAAGATTTGGAACGGGTGTTGACCCGTTCAGCTGCTCTTTTGGGAATTCACCTCAGCGCCGATGCGGCTGCCGAGATTGCATCCCGTTCGCGCGGCACGCCCCGGATTGCCAACCGGCTTTTGCGTCGGGTTCGCGACTTTGCCACCGTTCGAGCCGACGGGCGGCTGACTCGTCAGGTCGCCGACGAAGCCCTGGCCCTGTACGAGGTGGACCCTTTGGGCTTGGATCGACTCGACCGTGCGGTGCTCGATGCCTTGTGTCGGAACTTTGGTGGTGGCCCAGTGGGCTTAACCACGTTGGCTTTGGCCGTTGCCGAGGAATCCGAGACGGTCGAAGAGGTGGCTGAACCGTTCCTGGTTCGCGAAGGGTTCTTGATGCGCACCCCGCGGGGCCGTGTCGCGACCTCACGGGCTTGGGAGCATCTGGGCCTTACTCCACCGGCGAACAAGGGCGGGGCGGTTCAAGATCTGTTCTTCGAAAGCTGATATAGCTAGTCGCTGAATGGGGTTTGCCAGGATGGCACGCTAGGCTTTCAGGTCGGCGGCCCCGACCGCAGCAACCTTGCGACATTAGGAGCACCCATATGGGCGACATCACCAGCCAGGCCCCAACGATCCTGCTCATGGTGGGCGTTGTTGCGCTGTTCTACTTCATGCTGGTTCGGCCGCAGCAGAAGCGCGCGAAAAAGCAGCAGGAGCTGATGGAGGCGTTGAAACCCGGCGACCGGGTCATGACGATTTCCGGCATTGTGGGCACAGTGCAGTACCTCGGTGAGAAGCAGGCAATCTTGGAGGTTTCCCCCGGGGTGGAGATGACGGTGGTGAAAGCCGCCCTGAGCTCCCAACCGGTTGAAGACGAGTTCGAGTACAGCGACGACGACGCCACTGAGGAACCCAACGACGCCGAAAGCAACGATGCGGATGTGGCTGAGTCGGTCGAGGAAAAGCCCGCCGAAGACGAAGACAAAAAAGACAACAACAAGTAGGCGTCAACAAAGGTAGCTGTGGCCACTAGCAAGCAACAATCACATCCGCTGCGCACTCTGATCGTCCTCTTTGCGGTGATCGGCGGGTTGTTCACCATCATGGCCGTGAACAACCTGTGGACACCCCGATTAGGGCTCGACCTGCGCGGCGGAACGACGATCACGTTGACCGCTTCAAACCTCACTGGTGGGGGAGCGGTCGATCCGAAGAGCCTGGAGTTGGCCCGCCAAATCATCCAAC
>CAYWIN010000096.1:0-8009 GCA_964458365.1 uncultured Propionibacteriaceae bacterium | reverse complement strand
CGGGGGTCGGCAGCGGGTGGCGACACAAGAGGGGGCGCAGGCCGGCGCCAGCCAGGATTTCTGCCGTATCGCGGGCGAACACCGCGGAGTTGTGGCGGGCGTCGTAGCCGACGATGACGCGCCGGTCGCTGTGGCCCTGGCCCTTCAGGTATGCAGCCAGCCCGGCAGCAGCTTGCCCAACCACTACCCGGTTCATCCGGGCTGGACCCGGGCCCATCGGGCCACGCAGTCCGGCGGTGCCAAACTCAAGACGTCCCTGGAAGGCGGCGGTGAGTTCGGAGAGGGCCGACGGGTCACCGGCGCCTGCGGCTCGGCGGAGTCTTTCGAGCGCGATCACCGTTGCTGGATCGGGGTCCTGGGCCAGCCAGATACTCACCTGTTCGCGCAGCGACTGCGGCAGATTAGTCACCGGGGACTCACAGTCGGCTCAGCAGGCCGGCCAGCAGAGCACTCAGTTGTGGCTGGGCGGTCAGCCCGGCGGCAACCACATCACCGTGGCTGAGACCCTTATCAGTGAGCCCGGCACCGTAGTTGGTGACCAGGGATAGGCCGAGGACGTCCAAACCAGCCTCACGGGCTGCGATGGTTTCCACGGCGGTCGACATGCCCACGAGATCGCCGCCGATGATCTTGGCCATTCGAACTTCGGCCGGGGTTTCATACTGCGGGCCGTGGAACTGGACGTATACCCCCTCGGGAAGGGTGGGATCTACCTGATGGGCCAGCTCGCGCAGACCGGGCGCGTAGGCCTGGGACATGTCGACGAAGTTCGCTCCGGCCAAGGGGGTAACTCCGCTGAGGTTGATGTGGTCTCGCAAGAGCACCACGGTTCCCGGGCCCCAATCGTCGACCAGCGAGCCGCAACCGTTGGTCAAGATCACGTTTTTCGCCCCCGCGGCTGCGGCAGTGCGGACGCCATGCACCACCGGGTCCACCCCGCGGCCTTCGTAAAGGTGGGTACGTCCGCTGATCAACGCGGCGATCTTCCCCGCGCCGGTTCGGAGGATGCTCAGCTGTCCGGAATGCCCGGGCACGACGGGATTGTTGAAGCCGGGAAGGTCAATCAGCTCGCATCCGCCGAGCGTTTCGCCCAGCCCCGAGGCGGCTTGCGCCCAACCCGAACCAAGGATGACGGCGGTGTCAATGCCGGGGATGCTGAAGCGGGTGAGCAGCGCCTGGGCGGCAAGAAGGTGGGCCATTCACCGACTATAACGGGACGGTCGGCGTCGGCTGGGTTCATTGGTGGGTTACTCAGCCGATGGGGGCGAGTGGGGGTCGTCGTCGACCCATTGGTCCATCCTGAGCAGGGCTGCGCGGGGACGTTGTTGTAATCCCAGCGCGATCAGCAGTACAACCAACAGGCCAATAAAGACCAGGAACTGGCCGAAAAGGGTGAACGCGCTGACGGACGCCGCGAGGGACACGATCATCAACAGCAATCCCGCGCCGCTGACGATCGCACTGATCTGCAGAGCGCGCCGTGCAGCGGGAGAAGGCTGGCGCACCGCGCGATCGAGGAGCAGCAGGTCCCCGGCGGCCAAGGAGACGGCGATCGGTAATGCACTGAGCTCGAGCATCAGTTTCTGGGCCGCAGTGGCTTCGGGAAATCCGAGCAGCACCAAGAGCATGCTCAGCAGCACACCGAGCACTGCTAGCACATTTAGCTGAACCTTGCGAGACCGCATTATTCGACTTTAGCGGCGACGCAGTGACTGTGGGGGTCGGTGTGGGGGGTGTGTTGGGCATGGGAAGATCGTCCTGTGACAGATGTGGTGATTATTGGTGGGGGCCCAGGAGGCTACGAGGCAGCTTTAGTGGCGCGCCAGCTTGGTGGCGACGTGACTTTGGTGGAACGACGGGGATTGGGTGGCGCCGCCGTCCTCACCGATGTGGTGCCATCAAAGACGCTGATTGCTGCGGCGGAGGCGATGACCAAGATCGGGTCTGCCGAGGCGCTGGGGCTTCGTTTGTCCAATGGTGGGCGGCTGCGCGACGCCGTCGAGGTTGACATGGGGAAGGTGAATGCCCGAATCCGTGCCTTGGCTGAAGCGCAATCGGCTGATGTGGCCGAACGGCTGGTTGCTGAGGGTGTTCGCATCATTTCGGGGACAGGAAGGCTGGACGGTACCCGAACAGTTATTGCCGCCACCGATGATGGACCGCTGCGATGTGATGCAGACATCGTCTTGCTCGCCACTGGGGCGCGTCCGCGTGAACTTGATGCCGCCAAACCCGACGGTGAGCGGATCTTCAACTGGTCGCAGATCTATCAAATGACCGAAGTGCCGGAGCATCTGATTGTGGTCGGCTCGGGTGTGACTGGCGCAGAGTTTGCCAGTGCTTACACCGCGTTGGGCGTGAAGGTCACGCTGATTTCGTCTCGGTCCAAGGTGCTGCCCGGGCAGGACCGCGATGCCGCAGAAGTCATTCAGAACGTTTTTGAGAACTCTGGCATGACCGTGTTGAACGAGTCTC
The DNA here is from genome assembly GCA_964458365.1 of uncultured Propionibacteriaceae bacterium. Lineage (GTDB taxonomy): Bacteria > Actinomycetota > Actinomycetes > Propionibacteriales > Propionibacteriaceae > Propionicimonas. The sequence continues at coordinate 5,534 of CAYWIN010000096.1, read as the reverse complement.
GGGCGTTGAGTGCGAAGGTCCGCGGTGATGCGGTAGTCGTGACGCTGGCTGACGGTCGCGAGGTTGAAGGCTCACACTGTTTGATGGCTGTCGGCGCCATCCCCAACACCAGCGGCATTGGTTTGGTTGAAGCCGGGGTGGCGTTGATGGATTCGGGCCACATTCGGGTGGATCGGGTCTCGCGGACGACTGCGCGCGGGGTCTATGCGGCCGGCGACTGTACGGGGATCAATGCTTTGGCCAGCGTGGCTGCGATGCAGGGTCGGATCGCCATGTGGCATTCCCTGGGCGACTCGGTGGGGCCGTTGGATTTGAACAATGTCTCGGCGAACGTCTTTACCTCGCCGGAGATCGCCACGGTCGGGGTGAGCCAGGCCGATGTTGATGCCAACGAGGTTGTTGTTGCGACGTCGGTGCTTCCCTTGGCCGGCAACGCCCGGGCGAAAATGCAGGCCTTGGAAGACGGCTTCGTGAAGATTTTCAGCCTGCCGCAGACGGGGATCATCGTTGGTGGAGTGGTTGTGGCCCCGTCGGCGTCGGAGCTGATTCACCCGTTGTCGATCGCCGTGCGCCAAAAGCTCACCGTTGATCAGATCGCTGAGTCGTTCACGGTCTATCCGTCGCTTTCTGGCTCACTGGCCGAAGCTGCACGACGCCTGCACGGACAGACCGATCTCACCTACTGAGTCCAGAATTGGCATGGTCGGCGCCCCCGAAGGGACGCCGACCATAACCGATCACTGAGGATCGACGATTTCGCACAAGGGCTGACCGGAGCTGACCGAGTCACCCACTTTGGCGGCCAGCGAGGTGATCACGCCGCTGCGATGGGCGTTGATGGGCTGTTCCATCTTCATGGCCTCGAGCACAACCACGAGGTCGCCTTCGTTCACCTCGTCGCCTTCTACGACACCCACTTTCACGATGGTGCCCTGCATGGGGGCGGCCAACGCATTGGTGGAGGGCGCTTTGGTCTTCGCCCCGCCGGTGCTGCGTCGGGTGGGACGCTTCACGGTGGGCTTGGCCATCGGCGCAGACAACGAATCGGGCAGCTTGATTTCGACACGACGGCCGTTGACTTCGACCACGTAAACCGTGGCTTCGGTGGGTTCGGTTTCTCCCATGGTGCCGGTGTAGGGCTCAATGTGGTTGTCGAACTCGGTTTCGATCCATCGGGTGTGGACTCCGAAGGTGCCGTCGGCCGCCATGTACGCCGGTTCGTCAAGGATCGCCTTGTGGAAGGGGATCACGGACGGCATGCCCTCCAAAATGGTTTCGCGCAGTGCCCGACGGGCCCGCGCAATTGCCTGGTCGCGGTCGGCTCCGGTGACGATGATCTTGGCGACCAACGAGTCGAAGGAACCCGGCACAGCCATTCCGGTGAGGTAGCCCTCATCAACCCGCACGCCCGGTCCGGATGGGGCATGCCAGGCGGTCACGGTGCCGGGGGCCGGCATGAAGTTGCGTCCTGCATCTTCGGCATTGACCCGGAATTCGATGGAGTGACCGCGAATCTCGGGATCGTCAAAGCCCAGCTCTTCGCCTTCGGCGATTCGGAACATCTGACGAACCAAATCCAGGCCGGTGACTTCCTCAGAAACAGGGTGTTCGACCTGAAGTCGGGTGTTGACCTCGAGGAAGGAAATCGTGCCGTCTTGGCCGATGAGGAACTCACATGTTCCCGCGCCGACGTATCCGGCTTCGGCCAGGATCGCCTTGCTCGCCTCGTAGAGGCGTTCGCGCTGTGTGTCGGTGAGGAAGGGGGCCGGAGCTTCTTCGACCAGTTTTTGGTGGCGGCGCTGCAAGGAACAGTCTCGGGTGGAGACCACCACGACATTGCCGGCCATGTCAGCGAGGCACTGGGTTTCGACGTGTCGGGGACGATCCAGGTAACGCTCGACGAAGCACTCGCCGCGGCCAAAGGCGGTGACTGCCTCACGGGTCGCAGACTCGAAAAGCTCGGGAATCTCTTCCAGCGTGCGGGCCACCTTCAGGCCACGTCCGCCGCCACCGTAGGCCGCTTTGATTGCGATCGGCAGGCCATGTTCGCGGGCGAATGCCACCACTTCGTCGGCATCCGCGACCGGTTCGGAGGTACCCGGGACCAGCGGGGCACCCACTTTGGCCGCAATGTGACGGGCTTTCACCTTGTCGCCGAGCGCGTCGATGGCTGCGGGGGAGGGGCCAATCCAGGTCAACCCGGCGTCGATCACCGCCTGAGCGAACCCGGCATTCTCGGCCAGGAATCCATACCCGGGATGGATGGCGTCGGAGCCGGTGCGCGCCGCGATGTCCAAGATCTTGGCCTGGTCGAGGTAGGTCTCACCGGGAGTCATCCCGTTGAGAGCGAATGCCTCATCGGCGAGTTTCACGAAAAGCGAATCGGCATCTGGGTCGGCGTAGATCGCCACACTGCCGATGCCAGCATCCCGTGCCGCGCGGATTACTCGAACCGCAATCTCTCCACGGTTAGCAACCAGCACTTTGGTAATCGGCATGGGCGTTCCTTTCCAGGTCTTTGGCCACAACTCAGCGGAGTCTAGTGAAAACCGCGCCAACTAGGGAGTACTTGGGCACCCAGGATTCCCGGGTCTGAGACGTTGAGTGGGCTTTGATCGGTCAAAGTGTACGACCAGAGACGCCTCTTCGGCTCCCATGACCGTACTGAGGTGCATGCTTAGAATCGTGAAAACCCCGCGAAGTGTCGTTTGGCGCAATGGCGTCGAAGTCATCCGAGACTTCCCTCTCGACGATCTGGACCATTGGCTTGCCGAACCTGACGTGGTGGTGTGGTACGACATCGCCGAGCCGAGTGAAGAGATGCTGTCGAGGCTGGCTGCCGAACTGAATCTGGACCCGCTGGCGATTGACGATGTGCGCGAACCTCGAGAACGGCCGAAAGCCACCCGCAACGATGGACACGCTTTTCTGACTTGCTACGCAGCCTGGGTTGAGCCAGCGGGCGCGGCAGGTATCCAAGTGAGCTTGGGTCGACTGTCGGCGTTCATTCTGCCCAAAGGCATGATCACGGTGCGCTCCAGCGAACGGGTTGATATTGATCGGGTCGTGGCCCGTTGGGATTCCGATGGTCAGCTTTCCCATGGCGTGGCTGCGCTGGTCCACGGCATGTTGGATGAGGTGGTGGACGGGCATTTCGAAGCGATCACCGCACTGGATGAAGAAATCGACGCGCTCGAAGATCTGCTGTTCGACACTTCCCGCAAGCCCTCAGAGATCCAGCAGCGCGTGTTTGGTCTACGCAAGGCTCTGGTCAGGCTGCGTCGGGTGGTCCTTCCCATGAGGGAGGTGGTCACCGCGGTGATGCGCTTTAGAGATGAGCAGTCGCGGTCTTTGGCGGCCGAACTGGACGGCTACTTCAACGATCTCTACGACCACGCAATCCGGGCAGCGGAATGGACCGAGAGCCTGCGTGACATGGTTTCGGGCATTTTCGAAACGAATCTGAGCCTCCAAGACGCCCGGTTGAACGAGATCATGAAGAAACTTGCCGCCTGGGCAGCGATCATCGCGGTTCCGACAGCGGTGACAGGCTGGTTTGGTCAGAATCTGCCCTATCCGGGCTTTGCCAGCGAGTTCGGCCTGATGCAGAGCGTGCTGCTGATATTGGTCGGAACGGCCGGGCTTTACGTTTTGTTCCGGAAGGTCGACTGGATCTAGGAAGTCCCGCCCAGTACGGCGAAGACCACCGGGATGATCCACAGCACGGCCAGGGCTTGCAGCATGTGGTCGGAAAGGACAACGTCCTCAGGCTCCCCGGCCTGGCCTTTGTCGACCTGCCAGGCGTATCGCAGGATCGCCAACGTGAATGGTGCAATGGAAATGGCTGCCCAGGCCACCCCAAAGAGGTGGCCGCGCTGATCGAAGGCCCACAGGCTGTAGGACATGATGACGATGGCACTCGAAATGGACCAGATCTCGCGCAGATACGACGTGGTGTAGCGCTCCAAGGTGGCTCGGGTGCCTGCTTCACTGCCCAACTCCCTGAGCTCCGAATAGCGCTTACCCGCCACCATGAACAGCGAACCGAAGGATGCCACCAGCAAGAACCATTGGCTCAAGGGGATCCCGGTCGCAACGCCTCCAGCCACTGCGCGAAGCAGGAATCCCGCTGCGACCATTGCCAGGTCGATGATGGGCATGTCTTTCAAGAACACGGAGTAGCAGACCTGAAGCACCCAGTAGAAGGCCAGCACGGCGCCGAGCATCGGGGCCACCCAGAAACCGAGGGTCAACGAAGCGGCCACGGTGATCGCGGCGAGCACCCAAGCCACCGGGATCGACAGCTGACCCGCCGCGATGGGGCGGAATCGTTTCTTGGGATGCAGCCGGTCTTCTTCGACATCGAGGATGTCGTTGATCAGGTAGATCGAGGCGCTCACCAGGCTGAACGCGACGAACGCCCACAGCGAGGGAATCAAGATCTGGGGCTGCAGAATCTGGCCTGCGGCCAACGGCGCAGCAAGGACCAGCACGTTCTTTACCCACTGCTTGGGACGCATCGCGCGAAGCCAGGCAGGCAGGATCGACGAAGGTGCTGTCTGGAGAGTGTTTTGCTCAGATTCGGCCATGGCAAGCGAAAGGTTATCGGATCACTCAAGGCGGAGCGATCCGAGCCAGGTGATGCCGTCGAGCTCGCCGGTCAGGGCAGGTGGATTAGGCGGTGGGCTCGACCCATAGCTGATGCCACGCCACCCCCACCTCGGCGAACATCCGACGCAGTAGCGGCAGGCTGATTCCCACCACATTGTGTGGGTCACCGCACACTGCGGTCACATACGCCCCACCCAAACCGTCGATGGTGAATGCCCCGGCGACGTGGAGTGGTTCTCCCGTGGCGACGTAGGCCTCAATCTCGTCGTCGCTGAGGTTGGCAAAGACCAACTCGGTGGTTGCCACCGCAGAGGTGGCGTCCACCGTTCCGGCGAGTCGAGAAATCACATGATGGCCGGTGTGCAGCCGTCCGGTTTGGCCACGCATGAGCCGCCAGCGTTCGGAAGCCTGTTGTGGTGTGGTTGGCTTGCCCATCACCTCACCATTGAGCTCGAGCAACGAATCGCAGGCGACCAATAACACGTCGGTTTCGTCTTCGAGCCCGGCGAAGACCGCCTCGGCCTTGGCCTGAGCCAAAATGGCCACCAGATCGATCGCGTCGCGAGCGGAGACAGCGCTCTCATCGACGCGGGAAACGACCACCTGGGGGTGCAGCCCGGCATCACGCAACGTTTGACGTCGCGCCGGAGATGCCGAGGCCAGAATCAGCCGGGGAGGATCAGTTGCCAATGATGTGGCCCAGCAACGAGTCGAGGTCGGGTTCGTCGGTGACCGGGTGCACCACAGCATGATGGTTGAGTAGGCCGCCGAGGAGGTCGCTGAGGCCGGAAGCTGGGGCGTCGCTGGTGTCTCGCAGCAACGATCCAATGAGTTGGTTCAGCTCGTCGGGGTCGGCATCGGGATTGAACTGGTTGGCCAAGGTACGCATCACGATGGGGGCCAACGCGGGAAGGAGCCGGGCG
>CAYWIN010000095.1:0-8128 GCA_964458365.1 uncultured Propionibacteriaceae bacterium | reverse complement strand
GCAACATGCTGTTAGCCATGGCTGTGCTGAACCCGGCTTGCAAGGTGTGGGGAAGACGTCCGGTAGCTTCAGCGGCGTTGGCGCTGTGATCACCACCGGTCACGTGAGTCGCGAGTTGGGCTTGCATCAGGGCGGCAATGGCAGCACTGCCTAGTACGGCGCCAACTTGGCGCATCGTGTTGTAAACGCCCGAGCCTGCCCCAGCATCGGCAGGAGCAAGGTTGTAGGTGGCGGTGGTCCCAATCGGCGAATAGGTGAAGGAGCTGGCGATCCCCATCAGTGCGGCCGGCAACAGGAGCCGCCACCACAGGCTTTCGTCCGGGACCATCCAGACAGCGAACCACACCATGGAAAGCGCCATCCCGATCAGGCCGCCGGTGGCCATAATCCGCGGATGGACACGATCAACAAGCTTGCCGACAAACGGAGCCAGGATGCCTGACAGCACGGCGGTCGGCACCATCTGCAGCGCGGCACGGGTGGGAGTGAACCCCAAGACCAGCTGGAAATAGAACGCCAGCGGTACGGCCGAAGCGGTCATGGTCACCCCGACCGTGCTGATCGCGGAGTTCGCCAAGTTGAAGTTGCGATCGGTGAACAGCCGCAAGGGAAGGAGTGGCTCGCCGCGCGAATAGTGCTGCCAAATGAGGAACACCCCCAGAACAGCGAGACCGAAACCAAGCACATGCCACACGGTGACTGGCCCCCACATGGCACCCCACCGATAGCTCTCCCCCTCTTGAATAGCGAAGACGACGCAGAACATGCCGATCGACCACAAGGCCACCCCAGGGAGGTCGAACCGGTGAGCGTGCGTTTCCAAGGTGGGGACCAGCCGCCAAGCCAGAAAGAAGCCAATAATGCCGACCGGGACATTGACGAAGAAGATCCACTCCCACCCCAAGGCGTCCACAAGTACGCCACCCAGGATGGGTCCGACCAAAGTTGCGACTGCCGCGGCGGCACCCCACAGGCTCATCGCCTGACCGCGGGATTGCGGCGGAAAGGTCCGGGTGATGACTGCTTGAGTTTGGGGTGTCAGCAGGGCGGCGCCTAAACCTTGAATCGTCCGCGCAACGATCAACATCTCGATGGAGTTGGACCAGCCACACCAGGCCGAGGCGAGGGTGAAGGTCACCAGCCCGATCAGATAGATGCGTTTGGGGCCGAACCGATCCCCCAGCCGCCCGGTCACCATCAAGGGCACCGCGTAGGCCAACAAGTAGGCGCTAGTCACCCAGATTGCCTGATTGATATCGGCATGCAGGCCAGCCATGATGCGCGGATTGGCGACCGAAACGATGGTCGTGTCCACCAGAATCATGAAGAACCCGACGACCAGCGCCCACAGTGCAGGCCAAGGTCGATACGTGGGGTTGGTGGTCATCCGCAGCCTTTCGCGGTTATCAAGCGGGATTGCCCAAAGAGCCTAGCGGTCGCAGTGAGCAGAGCCGGGCCCAGGCCGTTACGAGTCTGTCTCGGTTTTCCGCAACAGTTCGTTCAACAGGTCGAGTCGATCGACGAGCGCCGCCTCGTTGCCGTTGGGAGTGGGACGGTAGTAGACCGCGTCGGCGAGCTCATCGGGAAGGTACTGCTGTGCGGCCACCCCGTGCGGGTAGTCGTGGGCGTAGCGGTAGCCCTCACCATGGCCTAGACCTGCGGCACCCGGATAGTGCGCATCGCGCAGATGCGCAGGCACCTGGCCGATGCGTCCGCGGCGAACATCGGAGATCGCCGCGTCGATGGCGACGATGACCGCATTCGATTTCGGCGCCAGTGCGCAGGCGATGGCAGCCTGGGCCAGGTTGATGCGAGCCTCCGGCATACCAATCAAGGCCAGCGCTTGGGCTGCTGCGATGCAGGTCTGCAGCACAGACGGGGCGGCCATGCCGATATCTTCGCTAGCCAGGATCACCAGTCGTCGGGCAATGAAACGCGGATCTTCGCCCGCCTCAATCATCCGCGCCAGATAGTGCAGGCTCGCTTGCACGTCGGATCCGCGAAGGCTTTTGATGAAGGCACTGGTTACGTCGTAATGCTGATCACCATCGTGGTCGTATCGCACGGCGGCTTTGTCGACCGCTTGGCCAACAGTCTCGGCGTCGATGGTGCTGAGACCGCGTGCGGCAGCACCGGCGGCCGACTCTTCGAGATAGGTCAGCGCACGGCGGGCGTCGCCGCAGGCCAGACGCAGAATGTCGGCACGTGCTGCCGGGTCCAGATCGATCGCACCATTCAGGCCTCGTTCATCGCCGAGGGCACGATCCAAGAGTTGCGAAACATCTTCGTCGGTGAGCGGTCGAAGGCTGAGCAACAATGAACGACTCAACAGCGGGGAGATCACCGAAAAGGACGGATTCTCGGTGGTGGCGGCAATCAGCGTTACCAGCCGGTTCTCGACGGCGGGGAGCAGGACATCTTGCTGGGCTTTTGAGAAGCGATGGACTTCGTCGACGAAAAGAACGGTGGATTGCCCACGCGCCAGATGGCGTTCAGCTTCGGCGAGCTGAGCCCGCACTTCTTTGACGCCTGCCGTGACGGCGGACAGTTCCACAAAGCGACGCCGTCCCGATGCAGCAACGACGGCCGCAATAGTGGTCTTGCCCACTCCCGGTGGTCCCCACAAGAAGACCGACATGGGTGCGTCCTGCTCCGCGAGTCGCCGGAGTGGCGATCCCGGGCCGAGGAGGTGGCTTTGCCCGACGATTTCGTCCATCGTGCGTGGGCGCATCCTCACCGCCAATGGCAGCCCGCTGTGCGCGACGGCGCCGAGACTTCCGGCCGGAGTCTTGGGATCGGGGGTCACGTTTCCGAACAGGTCTTGCTCCACTTCGCCGACGCTACACCAGTGCAACCCCTGCTAAGTTGCGCACACACGTGCTATCGTCGATATATCGGCGACATAGCCGAACGCAGTCACAAAGAAGGAGCACCCCAATGAATGACGCATCCAACGAGGAGCAGCGCTTCAACGAACAACGCCCCGGGCGTCGGCATGGCCCACGACGCGGCGGGCATCGCCCCCACGGGCGCGGTGCCGAAGAAATGGGATTTGGCCCGATGGGGCCAATGGGACCATTCGGACTCGGCGGACCATTCGGACCCGGTGGGCCGATGGGGCCACGCGGTCGAGGACGTGGCCGGCGCGGACAGGTGCGCCAGGCAATCCTGGCTCTTCTGGCCGAGGAACCGCTCAACGGTTATCAGATCATGCAGACCGTCGCTGAGCGGACTGATGGCGCGTGGAAACCCAGCCCCGGCGCGGTCTATCCCGCACTGTCCCAGCTGGAGGACGAGGGGCTCATTGAGAGCTTCAATGACCAGGGACAGAAAGCCTTCCGGCTAACCGATACCGGCAAAGACATCGCAGCCAGCGTGGAAAAGCCCTGGGAACAGGTCAACGAGGCCGTCGCCGGCATGGGCAGCACCGAACTTCGCGCCCTGTGGTCAGAGCTGCCTGGTTTGATCGGCGCATTGAAAGAGCTCGCCCGCACAGGAAGCACAGAACAAATCGTTCAGGCCACCACGATGCTGGGACGCACCCGACGCGCGGTATATGCGCTGCTCGCCGAGGACGAGGCGGACGCCGCGGACCGCGACGAGCAACGCTGAGGATTAGCCCTCTGCAGGGGTCGGTGGGACGTAGTCCACACCGGCCTCTTTGCGTTGGCGGGCACTGATCGGTGCAGGTGCACCCGTCAGCGGGTCAAAGCCGCCACCGGACTTCGGGAAGGCGATGACGTCGCGAATGGAGTTCGCTCCAGACAACAGTGCGGTAATCCGATCCCATCCGAAGGCGATTCCGCCGTGAGGCGGCGCACCGAAGGCAAAAGCGTCCAGCAGGAAGCCGAACTGTTCGGCGGCTTGCTCTGCATCGATACCCATCACCGCAAAGACCCGCTGCTGCACATCCTGGCGATGGATACGAATCGAACCTCCGCCGATCTCGTTGCCATTGCAGACGATGTCATAGGCGTAGGCCAACGCAGATCCGGGATCGGTGTCGAAGGTGTCCATATGCTCAGGCTTGGGCGAGGTAAAAGCATGGTGGGTGGCCGTCCACGCGCTTTGACCCAAGGCAACGTCCCCGGCGGCGACCGCTTCACTGGTGGGCTCGAAAAGCGGCGCGTCGACGACCCAGAGCAACGACCACGCGGCGGGATCAACCAAGTCGAGCCGTCTTGCGATCTCGTTGCGCGCGGCACCGAGTAACTCCTGAGAAGACTTGCGAGCGCCAGCAGCGAAAAAGATGCAGTCGCCGGCCTTGGCTCCGACCTGGGCGGCCAACCCGGCGCGCTCAGCATCGGTGATGTTCTTGGCAACCGGACCACCCAACTCGCCGTCCTCACCAACGGTGACGTAGGCCAGACCTTTCGCGCCGCGCTGCTTAGCCCAGTCCTGCCAGGCGTCAAAGGTGCGCCGGGGCTGAGAACCGCCGCCGGGCATCACGATGGCACCGACATAGGCAGCTTGGAATACTCGAAAAGTGGTTTCCGCGAAATACTCGGTGACTTCAACCAAGGGCAATCCGAAGCGCAGATCAGGCTTGTCCGAGCCGTAGGTGTCCATGGCTTGGGCGTAGGTGATCCGTGGAAGGGGCGTGTCCAAAGTGACGTCGATCTCGGCCCAGACGGCGCGAAGCACAGCCTCGGCAAGCTCGATGATGTCCTCTTGATCGACGAAACTCATCTCAATGTCGAGCTGAGTGAACTCCGGCTGCCGGTCGGCCCGGAAGTCCTCGTCGCGGTAGCAGCGAGCTAACTGGTAGTACCGCTCCATACCCGCCGTCATCAAGAGCTGCTTGAACAACTGAGGGCTTTGCGGAAGCGCATACCAGTTGCCCGGAGAAAGCCGGGCGGGCACCACGAAATCGCGGGCACCTTCGGGGGTGGAATGCGTCAACGTCGGGGTCTCGATTTCGAGGAAGTCCCGCTCCCCCAGCACGGCGCGAGCGGCCTGCGAGATCCGCGAGCGCAGCCGCAGAATCGCCGCCTGCGAGGGCCGGCGAAGGTCCAGATAGCGGTACTTGAGGCGAGCCTCCTCACCAACGGTGGTGCGATCGTCGAGTTGGAAAGGCAAGGGTGCTGACGGGTTCAGCACCTCGAGTGTGCTGATGGCCACCTCGATCTCACCGGTAGCAATGGCGGGATTTACCGTGTCCGCACTGCGTGCTTCAACAACACCGGTCACGGCGATACAAAACTCGTTGCGCAGCGCGTGGGCCCCAGACGTTTCCAACACCGAATCGCGCACGACGACCTGAACGATCCCGCTGGCGTCGCGCAAGTCGATGAAGGCGACTCCGCCGAGATCGCGTCGCTTGTCGACCCAACCGGCCAAAGTGACGGTGCTGCCGACATCGTCGCGCCGAAGCGAACCAGCGGTATGGGTGCGAATCACGTGAGACTTCCTTTCCGGGGCCGTCAGAGGGCCGTGGACGATCTTACGATGCTTGGCCGGAGGTCTGACTCCGGGGGCATCCAGGTGGTCGCCTCGGCAGGCTGCTGCTCCCCGGTGCGAATGTCTTTGACTTCTCCGGAGCAGAACCACACATAGGGAATCTTGCGCCGGTCCGCGTATCGAATCTGTTTGCCGTACTTGTCGGCTTTCGGGGCCACTTCGCAGGAAATCCCTCGGGATCGCAAGGTGGTCGCAATCGACAAAGCCTCGCGGCGGGTCTCTTCGGAGTCCACACTCACCAAGACACAGGTCGGAACCGGACGGGACGCGGAGAGCACTCCCCTACCGATCAACGGCACCAAAATGCGGCTGACGCCAATGCTGAGGCCAACGCCGGGATAGGTCATCCGTCCGTCGGTGGCCAGTGAGTCGTAGCGTCCTCCGGAGCTGATCGAGCCCATCGATTCGAACCCGGCGATGGTGGTCTCGTAGACGGTGCCGGTGTAGTAGTCGAGTCCGCGGGCAATCGCCAGATCGGCAATCAATCGGCCCGGGACGAGTTCGCTCGCCGCTTCGACAACGGCCGACAACAGCTCAAGTCCGGAAGTGAGCAGCGGGTGTTCGACTCCGAGCGCCAGCACCTTGTCGACGAAGGAACCGTCGGCGGTGCTGATTTGGGCCAATTGCAGACACTTCTCGGCCGCCGCCTGGCTCAGCCCGGCTCGTTGTACCAGGTTTTCGGTCACGGATTCTGGACCGATCTTGTCCAGCTTGTCGACCTGTTGAAGCACCGACTGTGGGTCACGCACTCCCAGTCCGCGGTAGAAGCCCTCGCTGAGTTGGCGGTTGTTCACCCGCATCGTCGCCGGGGGCAAACCAAAGTCGACGTGCAGCCTCTCCAACGCCTCCAAAGTGACCAACGGCAATTCGACGTCGTGGTGCGCAGCAAGATGCTCAGACCCGATGATGTCGATGTCAGCCTGAGTGAACTCGCGGTATCGCCCATCTTGGGGACGTTCCCCGCGCCAGGCCGGTTGGATCTGGTACCGGCGAAATGGGAACGCCAATTCCGCCGAGTGCTCCAGCACGTAGCGCGCCAGCGGAACAGTCAGATCGAAGTGCAGCCCGAGCTTGTCGGTGGCGTCAGGCTCGGCGTGCAGCCGGCGCACCACGAAAACCTCTTTGTCGATCTCTCCCTTGCGGGTCAGCTCGCTCAGCGGCTCCACGCTGCGGGTCTGGATGGATCCGAACCCGTGAAGCTCGAAAGTCTCGGCGAGGCTGGCCACAACGCGTTGTTCAACGATGCGTCCGGCGGGAGTGAACTCCGGGAAACCGGACAGCGGTTTTGGTCGAGACATTAGCTCCCCAGAAAATCGGATTGGAGGAATGGATTGCTTCGCCGCTCTTCGGGCATGGTGGTCTGCTCACCATGCCCTGGCAGCAGAGCCACATCGTCGGACACTTCAGTCACGAACTTCTGCAAAGTGCGCAACATGGCCGGATGGTCCCCGCCCGGCAAATCGGTCCGACCTACAGCACCAGCGAAGACCACGTCACCGGTGAACATCAGCCGACGAATCGCCGGGTGCCCGCTGAAGGCCACACTGAGCAGCACGCTTCCGGCGGTATGGCCCGGGGCCTCGGTCACGGAGAAATTCAGTCCGGCGACGGCGAGATCCTGGTTCGGCCGGTAGTACTCCACCCGGGGCGGCTCGGGCATTGACGGCCCGACGAGGGTCTTGACCATCAGGGCACCTTCGGGGCTCAGCCCGTCGGAGGGATGGGAAAGCAGATGCCGATCAGCCTTGTGAATGTAGGTGACGATCCCATATTCCTCCGCGACGGCGCAGGCGTCGGCCACATGGTCGAAGTGACCATGGGTGAGCAGAATCGCCCGAGGTTCCAGCCGATGTTCGGCGATGAACTCGGTAACCGCGCCGGCCGAACCCTGGCCGGGATCGATGATCACGCACTGCGCCAATCCGGGTGCGGCGGCGATGTAGCAGTTTGCCTGCCAATGGCCGGTGGTGAAGGAAGCCAGGAACACGTCAGACACCATATCGGAGCCCACTGGTGGGACTGTGTTGTCACATGTGCGCAGAAATCGGGCAAGATGAACCCATGACTTCCAGCACAGGTCCGCACGCCTTCGGTCGTGTCGCCGAGGATGGCACAGTTTATGTGCGCACCGAGGACGGCGAACGCAGCGTCGGTCAGATTCCCGACACCACTGCTCAAGAAGCTCTCGCTTTCTATGTGAAACGCTTCGAGGCCTTGGAAGTCGAGGTGGGCCTGTTAGAGACCAGAGTGCGCGGACGAGCCCTGAGTCCGGAGGAAGCCCGGCACAGCATCAACACGGTGCGGCAGGCCGTTGCGCAGGCCAATGCTGTCGGCGATCTCGCCGCGCTGACCAAGCGGCTCGACGAGTTGGGCCCGTTGCTTGATGAGCAGAGCGCGCTGCGCAAGGCAGAGAAGGCAAAGCAGCTCGACGGCGCTCGGGAGGCAAAAGAGAAGATGGTTGCCGAAGCTGAGGCTTTGGCTGCGGGGAATGACTGGCGCGGCGGGGTGAACCGCTTCCGCACTTTGCTCGAAGAGTGGAAGACCCTGCCTCGTATTGACCGCACCACCGATGACGCGTTGTGGCACCGCTTCTCCACGGCACGAACGACGTACACGAGGCGACGCAAGGCCCAGTTTGCCGAACAGTCGGCACGGCGCGAAGTCGCGC
>CAYWIN010000094.1:0-8133 GCA_964458365.1 uncultured Propionibacteriaceae bacterium | reverse complement strand
GGCTTGCACCACGTGCCCACCAGCTGCGGCGACCGCTGTTCGTGCCGCAGTCGCCGGATCGGGCGGACGAGAATCCAACGCGACGATCAATGTGGTCTCGGTGCTGCTGGTCGGCTCGGCCCAGCTCGGCGTGGCCGCGGCCACCAGCGACAGTGCTGACAGCACCGCAATGGCTGCCATAGGTCGGATACGCATATCGGAATCAACTCCCAGGTCGTCTTTATCATGCCTGGTCAGATAGAGAAAAGCTGGCAAAACAGGGGATTGGGTCACGGGGCGACCTGGTGCGAGAAGGGACCGCAAAGCTAGGGCGTGTCGGCGGGTGTCGGGTAACCGTGCCGCGAATAGGCTCAAGGCATGCGACGGCGCCCCGCCGTTTCGTCGAGAGGTACCCATGCGACATCACACTCATCTGAGGTGGGGTCGCGGGGCAACACCCAGCCCACACCCCTCCGGCCCACCACAGATTGGAGCCGGACGCGGGTGACGTCCGGCCGGACAAGGATCGACATGCCGCGCACCTCCGCCTCCACGGCCTCCCCGGGGAATCGCGACCACGCAACGAAGACCTATGTGATCGACACCTCAGTGTTGTTGAGCGATCCGTATGCGCTTCGCAAGTTTGATGAGCATGCTGTCATCGTTCCGGTTGTTGTCATCACCGAGTTGGAAGCAAAGCGGCATCATCCAGAGTTGGGCTATTTCGCACGTACTGCGCTGCGGTTCCTTGATGATTTGCGTGTCAGCCATGGTCGTCTGGACGACTGCATCCCGGTCAACGACGCCGGCGGTACTTTGCAGGTCGAACTCAATCACACCGATGCTGCCGTGCTGCCACCAGGTTTCCGGCTCGGAGACAACGACTCCCGAATCTTGGCCGTCGCCTTGAACTACCACGCAGAGGGTCACGACGTGGTCTTGGTGAGCAAAGACCTACCGATGCGGGTGAAAGCCTCAGCGGTCGGTCTGAGCGCCGAGGAATACCGCAACGAACTTACCCAAGACACCGGCTGGACCGGAATGGCCGAAATGGATGTGGCCGACGTCAGCATTGACGCCCTCTACTCCGAAGGCGCAGCTACCGTCCCCGAAGCAGTGGACCTTCCCTGCCACACCGGCGTCGTCATGCATGGCAGCAGTTCCTCCGCATTGGGGCGGGTTCTGCCCGACGGATCGGTGAAACTCATCAAGGAACGTGAAGCCTTCGGGATTCATGGCCGATCAGCCGAGCAGCGTGTCGCCTTGGATCTGCTGCTCGATTCGGACATTGGGATCGTGTCGATGGGGGGACGGGCAGGCACCGGAAAGTCTGCGCTAGCTCTGTGCGCCGGACTTGAGGCGGTGCTCGAACGCCGGATGTATTCCAAAGTGCTGGTCTTCCGGCCCCTGTATGCGGTCGGTGGGCAGATGCTCGGCTACCTCCCCGGCAGCGAAAACGAAAAGATGTCGCCGTGGGGTCAGGCCGTGTTTGACACGCTGAGCTCAGTGACCAGCAAGAACGTCATCGATGAAGTGATGGCCCAAGAGCTGCTCGAAGTGCTCCCCTTGACCCACATCCGCGGACGGTCCCTCCACGACTCCTTTGTGATCGTCGATGAGGCTCAATCGCTGGAACGCAACGTGCTGCTCACCGTCTTGTCCCGAATCGGGCAAAACTCGCGGGTCATCCTCACTCACGACGTTGCGCAACGGGACAACCTTCGCGTCGGTCGCCATGACGGGGTCGTTGCTGTCGTTGAGCGATTGAAAGGCAACCCGCTGTTTGCTCACGTCACTTTGACCCGTTCCGAACGCTCCCCGATTGCGGCCTTGGTCACCGAAATGCTGGAAGACGTTGGGGTGTGAGCATCACCGTCGAATGAGCCGGTACAGCGCGTAGTCAAAGTCATGGCCGTCGCGGCTCACCGATACCGGAATCAGTTCCACACTGGCCCGTTTTGCTGCGACCCGTTTGAGGCTGACTTCTAAGTCAGGACTGGCAGTTTCGCACCAGATCACCAGCTGGCCGCCCGGATTGAGTAAGGCGAGCGCGGTCGCGAGCAGGGTTTGGCCGTAGAGAAGCTCGTTGTGTTGGTGAATCAAGAAGCTGGGCCCGTTGTCGACATCGAGCACGATCGCATCCCAGCCGGGCCGCTCGCGGCGAAGAATGTCGGCGATGTCGCCGTGGACCAGGTGGACGCGGGGGTCAGCCGCCACCCGCTGCAGCTGCTCGGTGACTCCGGCCTGGGCCCATTCGATGAGTGGTGCGGCCAGCTCGACAATCTGAATTTCACGCGCGCCCAGCTGAAGCAATCGGGCGGCGGTGAATCCCAATCCCAATCCGCCCACTATGACGCGTCCCGGGTGGGCGCCCAACACATCGGCCAGGGCCTCTTCGGAGCGGACTTCGCTGGAATCCATCGCGAAGACGCCATTGACGACGAGTTCGACGATGGAGCCGCGCTTGCGCAGCACCACCTCACCTTCGGGGGTGCTTTCTCGTGCAATCGTGACCGGGTCCACACCGGTCAGCATCGCATGCCTGCCGACTGTCGAACACAACTCGGTTTCAGCGCATAGGGTCGCCCTATGGAGAAGGCCCAGCCCGATCAGCTCACTGAGGTGTACGACCGTGTACTCAGCGAGTCCTTTCCGCCAGCCGAATTGGTTGCTCGCGACGACTTCGTTGATTCCCGCACACCCAAGGAAGTGCTTGTTCACGTCATCGGTGACGAGATCGCGGCCGCAGTCGTTGGAGAGTACTCCGCAGCAACGGGTCTACTGGTGATCGAATATCTCGCCGTCGTTCGCGAGCATCGTGGCGCCGGGTCGGGGTCTGCCCTGTTCCGCGACGCGTGTCAGTTCTGGAACCAAACCCTTCGCCCAGGCGCGTACGTGGCCGAGATTGAGCGTCCCGACAGTCATTCGGCCAGCATCGAGCATGGCGATCCGGTGCGGCGGCTGGAGTTCTACCGACGCCTGAAAGTGGCGGCTCTGAAACTGCCCTATTACCAGCCTGCGCTCCGCCCAGGCGCCCAACCGGTGCCCGATTTGCTGCTCGGCATTCGGGTGGAGGACCCGAGCTGGCGTCGCGACGACATGTTCACCGCCGGTGATCGGTTGGCTGTGCTGCTGACCGAACGCAACAAGCAGCCCACCACGGCCGAGCGGGGCCCGTGGCACCGCCTGTTGGACTCCTGCACGAACGAGATTCCGCTCCTCGACCTGGCTGATTTTGCGGCGATCCCGCGCAGCGGCCCGGTCAGTTAACTGCAACTCAATTGGACGACTTGGCGTACTTCTCGGTCAGATTTGGCGGCAGCAGCTCATAGCCGTGGAATTCGCGGCTGAACGTGCCTGACCCGTGCGCGATCCCACGCAGGTCGATGGCGTAGCGTGACAGCTCCAACTGCGGAACCAGCGCCCGAATGATCGCTTTGCGCCCCTGCGCATCCGTACCCAAAAGCTGCCCGCGCCGTCCGCTGAGATCAGTCATCACCGCGCCCAGGTACTCCTCACCGACCAGAACGGTAACCAGGTCGATGGGTTCCAACAAAGCCACACAGCTGGCATCGACTGCTTCTTTGACTGCCAAGGATCCAGCCATCTGGAAAGCCATGTCGGACGAGTCAACCGAGTGTGATTTTCCATCGAACAAGGTGACACGCACATCGGTCATCGGGAAGCCTGCAAAGACGCCCTTCTCCAACTGGTTCTTCACGCCTTTTTCCACGCTGGGAATGAACTGGCGCGGCACTGCACCGCCCACAACTTTGTCGACGAATTCGAACCCGCCCCCTCGAGGCAGCGGCTCGATCTCGATGTTGCATACCGCATATTGGCCGTGGCCGCCGGACTGTTTGACGTGACGCCCGAGAGCCGTTGCCTTGGCGATGAATGTTTCCTGGAGGGGGATCCGCAGGTCCTCTTGCTCCACCTTGACCCCGTAGCGCTCAGTGAGTCGATTCAGCAACAGGTCAGCGTGAGCCTGGCCGGTCGTCCACAAGACCAGCTGGTCTCCTCCACCGCGGGCAAGTCGGACGGTGGTGTCCTCCACGGCAAGGCGCTGCAACGCACCAGCCAGCTTGTCCTCATCGTTTCGAGTAGCTGCTTTGATGGCCAGAGGAAGCAGAGGTTCGGGAAGCGGCCAAGACGGAACCAACACCGGGTGTTCGGTGGACGACAAAGTGTCGGCCGTCTCGGCATGAGCCAGTTTGGGCAACATCACGATCTCTCCGGCGATGGCGTGCTCACGAGGCTGCAGCGAACCGCCTACCGCGACCTGAATCTGGCTGACTTTCTCGTTGATGTCGTGGTCGGGGTGGGCATCGTCGACCTGGGGGCGATGCCCACTGACGTGGACGACATCGTCGGCGGTCAGCGTCCCGGAAAAGATCCGCACCATCGAAAGGCGACCGGCGAAGGGATCGGTGGTGGTACGGATCACCTGGGCGACCAATGGCGCATCAGGGTCTGTCGGTGGGGAGGGTAGCTCCGTGCCATTCAGGTCGGTCGTGACCGGATTAGGGTGCAGCGACGGTGTGGGGAAGCCGTGCTCGATCAGCCGAAGCAGTTCCTCAACCCCGACGCCAGTGTGGGAAGCGACCGGGACCATCGGGAACAGATTCGCCGTCGCAACGGCTTTCATCAGGTCGTCCAGCAAATAGTTGACATCGAGTTGCTCGCCGCCTAAGTATCGATCCATGAGGGAGTCATCTTCGGCCTCCTGGATGATCGCTTCGATCAGCGGGCCCCGGTAGGTCTCCACGTGCGAGTCGTCGGCGGTCAGTGTGCGCGTCACCATCGACCCTTCGGAGTAGTCATGCTCCTCGAGGGTCAGCAAGCCGATATTCCCGATGATCCCATCAGGGGCGACTGTGGGCACGTGAGTGGGAAGCACGCCCTCCCCGAACTTGCCTTGTGCGTCAGCAACCGAACTGTCGAAATCGGCATGCCCGGCGTCCAGCTTCGTCAAGGCGATGATTCGAGGCAGGCCCGCAACTTCGCATTCCTCCCAGAGAGCCTGAGCGGCGCCGTCGATGCCATCGGCGGCGGAGATCACGAAAATCGCGGCGTCTGCGGCGCGGATTCCGGCCCGCAGTTCGCCCACGAAATCGGGGTGTCCGGGCGCATCCAGAAGGTTCACTTGGAGCGTCTCGGTCGACAGGCTGGCCAAGTACAGCTGGGCGGCACGCTCTGCGTCCTCTTTTTCGCCACGGTAGCCCGCGACGCGAGCTTTCAGTAACTGCTCGAATAGTGAGGTTTTGCCGGAGCCCGCGTTTCCTATGAGAACCACATTTCGGACATCGTCGGGACTCTTCACCTGCACTGAAGCAGCGCTCACCTTTGAACTCATGGAACTACCTAACTACCTCCCAAGGTGGCGCGGCAACACAGCGTCAATGATTCGCATCCGTAAATCAAAAATGGCGGGTGAGAGTTCAGCAGTCGGTGGCCGATGGACTTCCCGCTTGCCGGGGAGTTCTGCCCTGCGAAGCGGGTTCTGTTTGCTGGTAGCGTCTCGCTCGACGGCGCGGATATGCCGGGTCCGCCGCCGAAATAGAGGGGTGAAATGAACAAGCGGGTGCCTGTGGTGGCCATCCTGATCCTGCTGATTACGGTCTTGGCGACCTGGCTGGTATTCGTCTATGGCCCGTCGGACTACGGAGACCTCATCCTCATCTTGCCGTTCGCAGTCATGGCTGGTGTCTGGGCAGCATTGATTGCGTGGTGGCTTTGGGATCGCAAGCTTTTCGCTGGCGAGTTGGGACGTCTTCGCGGCACCGGACGCTGGCCGGAGGTTCTTGCCGGCGAGCTGATGTACGCCGCGTTCGACGATGGACTTTGCCCGCGTCGCGGTCAAGCCATTCTGGTTGCTAATGCCGACGGGATGAGCATCTTCGATCCTCGCACTCCAGGTGAGGAAGCCGTCTGGTCAGTCTCGTGGTCTCAGGTCAGCGAACTTGATGTTCAGTCGCGCTTCTATCGCGGTCGCACCCGCCGCGGGGTGAAGATCGTCACTCCGTCTGGGCGGCTGATCTTCGCGGTGAGGTTTTACGAAAAGCTCGGCGTATTCGGTTCGGGAATCCTGGACGCCCGGCCATCTGTGGACAAGCTTCTTCAGGTTCGGTCGCCCGGCAACTCGTAATTGGGAAGACAGCTACCGAGTCTTTGGGGGTTCATAGCGTCGGATCGCCGGCCCGGTGTAGATCTGTTTGGGGCGAACGATTTTCTGTTCTGGATCGGCGATGAACTCCTGATATTGGGCAGCCCAGCCTGCCGCGCGCGGTACCGCGAAGAGGACGGTGAACATTTCAGGGGGGAACCCCAAGGCCTCATAGATCAGCCCTGAGTAGAAATCGACGTTGGGGTAGAGGCGTCGGGAGACGAAGTATTCGTCGTTGAGTCCATAGCGTTCCAGCTCGACTGCCACTTCCAGCAGGGGGTTGACGCCGGTGATCTGAAACACGTCGTCGACCGAAGACTTGATGATGGTTGCGCGCGGGTCGTAGTTCTTGTAGACCCGGTGCCCGAAGCCCATCATTTTGGTCTGCCCCGCTTTGACGGCGGCGATGAATTCCGGGACCCGGTCGACACTGCCGATGTCGCGCAGCATCTTCAGTACCGCCTCATTTGCCCCACCGTGCAGCGGCCCGTGCAAAGCCCCGATCCCTGCCGCTGACGCGGTAAACAAGTCATTTCCCGACGACGCCACCGAACGCACCGCATTCGTTGAGCAGTTCTGTTCATGGTCGGCGTGCAGAATGAACAACACTTCGATGGCTCGGACCAGTCTTTCGTCGGCGACGTAGCGGCGTTCAGAACTCTTGAACAGCATCTGCAAGAAGTTCTCGCAGTAGCCGTAGGAATCGTCGGGGTTCACATATGGCTTGGCTTTGCCTTTGCGATAGGCGAACGCGGCCAAGGTTGGCATTTTGGCGATCAGCCGAGCCACGTTCTTGCTGCGCGCCGTGGGATCGTCGAAATCTCGTGCGTCGGGGTAAAACGAATAGAACGCGGCCACTGCCGACATCATCATCGACATGGGGTGGGCGTCGTAGGGGAATCCGGACAACACCATCTTCACCTTGTCAGGCAGGCGTCGGTGGGTGTTGATGACCTCCTCCCACTCGGCGAGTTCGTCAGAGGTCGGCAGTTCGCCGTTGAGGAGCAAGTACGCCACCTCGAGGAAGCTGGCATGGGCGGCCAACTCGGCGACGGGGTAGCCCCGGTAGGCCAGGATTCCGGCCTCACCGTCGATATAAGTGATTGCGGAATGACACACCGCTGTGTTCACAAAGCCTGGGTCAAAGGTGGCGAGAGGTTGCCCGTCGACCTCAAACTGCCGCAGGTCAGGGGCAAAGATCGTGCCATCGGTAATGGGCAACGTTGCCTCGGTGCCGGAGGCGGGGTGACGCACCTGGAGCTGATCTGGCATGTCGTAACATTAGGCACCTTGCGCGCCTGCGTCGATCCCGCGTCTTATCCCTCAGGCGGTCAGAAGGTAATGGTCGCCCCGCCGAGTGCCCGAACCCAGCCCTGAGGGCGGGTGGAGTGATCGGTGGTGCCTAGGCTGCGAAGTCTGATCAGCTTCGGATCATCGGGAACCAGATGAAACCAGTCGTCGCTGGGGGAGAACCCAGGAACATGGATGTGAATCGACTGTGCGAAGGCGGAACTGACGAGCTGCAACGCCCAGCCATCAGGCTGGGCGACAACCTCGACCTCCAGGTGGCTCGCCTGGCGAGCAGCCGCACGTCCCACCGGAAAGCTGAACGCCTCGCTGACAATCTCTCCACCGACCCGCAGTCGGGCCACCGCAACGTCTAACTCCGACGCACCGAAGCGGTAGGTGTAGGTGTAGTCAAAGAATCCGCCATACAGATCGGCCGACTCCACAACGCAGGTGCTGCGTGGTCCGACGGTGATCTCGCGCTCAGCTCGGGCAACGACGACCGTGCCGTCACGCAGACCGAACAACTCCACCTGTCCGATGACAGGGGCGGCGGTCTCGTTGATCAGGTGTAACCGCAATCCGTTGACGCCTTCATCGGTGGCGACGATCGCGATCGGACGCCAGCTGCGCGACAACGCCCGAAAGATCGACTTTGGGCGATGGTCGGAATCCAAGATGCCCCAACCTGCCCCAGGAGC
>CAYWIN010000093.1:0-8178 GCA_964458365.1 uncultured Propionibacteriaceae bacterium | reverse complement strand
CATCCGAGTCGGCCAGTCGCGCCATGCGTTCGGCAATATCAAAAATCTCCTGAGCGGCACCCTGGGCTTGCTGACGCTCGACTTCGTCGGCCGATGCCCCCGCCAAGCCGCTGATCGCCGCCCGCGCACTGTCACGAACCTGAGCGAAAGCCGCAAGCACCGCCGAGCAAGAATCCCCGATCCGCCCGACATCAGTGTCATCCAAGCCCTGGCGCAACCCATCGGCGGCGTCCAAAAAGTCCAACCCCGTGTCATCGCTCAACCAGGGCAGGCACCGCTTCGCGACCCGCTCTACCGCACGGAAGCTCAGCTCCACCGATGCTGCGCCGGTCACCCGTGTGACAAGCTCATGGGCCTCATCGATGACCACACCGTCGAACTCCGGCAGCGCGTTCCCGCCGTGCAAGGCGTCAATAGCCAGCATTGCATGATTGGTCACGACCAGCGCACTGTTTCTCGCCCGCTCCCGGGATCGTTCGACTAAGCACGCCGCACCTTGGGGGCATTTGGTCGCCCCCAAGCATTCCCGAACCGGAACAGAGACCTGTGCCCAAGCCGCCGGTTGGTGGGCCGGGGCGTCATCGCGATCACCCACCTGGCCCTGATCGGACTGTTCGATCGCCCAGCGGCGCAACTCCACCACCTGGGCGCCCAGGTCCGATGCCTGGTCAGATTCTGCGACGAGCACATCCTGGTCTTCGCCGACCATGTCCAGGACTTTCAGCATGCACGCGTAGTTGCTGCGCCCCTTCATCACGGCGTGGCGAACCGTCTTCCCGGTGACCTTCTCACAGGCCGCCACCGCCACCGGGATGTCCTTATTGGCCAGCTGTGCCTGCAAAGCCAACGTCGCAGTGGCGATCACAATCCGAGAATCGGCGTCTTCACTGAGCCTGGCCAAAGCTGGTGCGAGATAGCCCAGCGATTTCCCGGTGCCCGTCCCGGCCTGCACCACCAGATGCCGCCCCGTCTCCCAGGTTTGGGCCACAGCGGCAGCCATCTCGTCCTGCCCAGGGCGTCGACATCCGCCAATTTCCGCGACGGCCGCAGCCAGAATCTGGTCGGCAACATCGGCGAAGTCAGTCATCGTCGGACTCACGATAGGCCGCCAACTCACCGGCCAAGTCGGGGTTGACCCGAGCCACGATGCGGGTGCCGGTTTCGGTATGAGTCTGGCTGACGAACTCCCCAGCACGATGAATCTGGTTCAGCAGGTCGCCTCGGGCGTACGGCACCAAAGCCCGCACCTCGACCGAAGGCCGGGGAAGGCGCTCTTCGATGCACGCCCGAAGCTCATCGATCCCCTCACCGGTCCGGGCCGAGACCAACACAGCCCCCGGAAAACCTCCCCGAAGCGCCAGCAGTACATCCGACGCGGCGATGTCGGCCTTATTGATCACCAACTGCTCAGGAACCCCGGCGGCACCAATCTCGGACAGCACCGTTCGAACCGCACTGATCTGCCCGAAAGGATCAGAGTCTGAACCGTCGACCACGTGCACCAGCAAATCGGCGGACGTCGACTCTTCCAGGGTGGAACGGAAAGCCTCCACCAAGTCATGCGGAAGATGACGAATGAAACCCACCGTGTCAGTGAGGGTGAAAACTCGACCATCATCGGTCGTTGATCGCCGAGTAGTGGGATCCAAAGTCGCAAACAAGGCGTCTTCCACCAACACCCCAGCACCGGTGAGCCGATTCAACAGTGATGACTTCCCGGCGTTCGTGTAGCCGACGATCGCCACACTGGGCACTCGGTTTCTGTGCCGCTTCGCCCGCTTGGTGTCGCGAACCGCATCAAGCTCACGGAGCCGCTTACGTAGCACGGAGATACGAGTCTTGATTCGACGTCGATCAGTTTCGATCTTCGTTTCGCCGGGACCACGCCCACCGATACCTGCCCCGCCTGCCGCGCGTCCGCCCGCTTGTCGGGACAGGTTTCCACCCCACCCACGCAGGCGTTGCCGCAAATATTGCAGCTGCGCCAGCTCGACTTGGGCCTTTCCCTCCGCGCTACGGGCATGCTGGGCGAAGATGTCCAAGATCAGCGACGTCCGATCAATCACCTTGACGCCAACACGGTCCTCCAAGTTTCGCAGCTGGGCCGGCTCGAGTTCCCCGTCGCAGATCACCGTGTCCGCACCGGTGGAAATGACCACCGCGCGCACCTCATCAACTTTGCCGCGACCAATGAACGTGGCCGGGTCCGGTGCCGAACGCCGCTGGACCAGTCCCTCCAACACCTCAGAGCCCGCCGTCTCCGCCAGCAGCTTCAGCTCAGCCATTGCATTGTCGGCGTCCGCTGAACTACCGGTAGTCCAGACACTGACCAATACAACTCGTTCGAGTTGAAGTTCCCGATACTCAACCTCGCTGATATCGGCCAGCTGGGTCGACATACCCGCCACCCGGCGCAACGAGTGGCGCTCGGCCCGTTCTTGTTGGTCGCCGTCAAAGTCCTCGGGGTCCTGCCCCGAATAGTCAGGTGTATTCACGTCGCAGTCACGCCGATTCGGCAGGAAGGTTGTAACGACCCCGAGCCACGATCTCCGCCGGGCCGATCAGGACGGCTTCATCGCCGGTCAAATCAACCCGCAACGTGCCGCCAGGAACCTGAACCGTTGTTTCTGGAGCGCCTGTCGTGACGGCCGCAGCCGCAACAACGCCAGTGCCACACGATTCGGTCTCCCCCACGCCACGTTCGTAGACCCGCATCCGGATCGTCGACGGCGCTTCAACCACCACAAATTCAACGTTCACTCCATGGGGAAAGACCGATGAGGGCACCCACCGTGGCGCTGCGCTGAGGTCAAGGGCGGCAAGTTCCGCCGGCGAATCCAGACGCACCACCGCGTGAGGATTACCCACATTGGCCGAAACCCCCTGCCAGTGGGATTGCCCTAGATAGATCTGGACCGGCTCCTCGAGCGCGACCGCCCCCATCGTCACCGCGATCTCACCATCGGGGAGAAAACGCCCAGTACGCAAACCCGCACGGGTTTCCACGGTGACCGGCTGCGCGGCGTCGACCAAGTCCTGCTCGGCCAAGAAACGGAGAAAGACCCGCAAACCGTTGCCACACATTTCTGCGATCGATCCGTCGGCATTGCGATAATCCATGAACCAACGCCCCGGCTGTCCAGACCATTGCGGCATCAGACCGGCATCGACGGCGCGCAAAATGCCATCCGCACCGATTCCTGACCGCCGGTCACAGATCGCCGCAACGTCGGCGTCGCTCAGTTCGACGTTGGCATTCCTGTCCACGAAGAGCACGAAATCGTTACGGGTGCCATGACCCTTCGCGAACTCGATACTGCGCATTCCCGACTCTCCTATAGCTCAGCGTGCAGCCTATCTCGGACCGCTGAGGCGATCTGCCGCGCGACGCCGTGGTCAGCATCCAGCCAGGTCACCCGAGCGTCACGTTTGAACCATCCCAACTGCTTGCGCGCCAGACGTCGGGTACCTTGCGCGGTGGACGTTTTGGCTTCATCTTCAGTGAGTTCACCATCCAACATGGCCAACACCTGGCGGTATCCGATCGCCCGCGACGCGGTCCGTCCGTCTCGCAATCCGACCTCCTCCAAGCGTCGGACTTCATCAACCAGACCGGCGGCCCACATGCGTTCCACCCGGGCCTCAATGCGTTGATCCAGAATGTCGCGAGGCACTGCCAGGCCGAACTGCAAGACATTGGGCAAGGCATATTCCCATTCGGGCAGCACCGCAGTGAACTCGCCGGTTAGCTCCAAAGCCTCCAGTGCCCGAACGATCCTTCGCCCGTTTCCGGGCTGGATTCGCGCAGCCGCCTCGGGAGCCCGTTCTGCGAGTCGTCGGTGCAGCACTTCCGGTCCCTGGGCGCCGAGCTCAGCTTCTAAGCGCTCGCGCAGATGCGGATCTGTCGCAGGAAAGCTAAACCGATCCACGATCGCATGAACGTACAACGCCGACCCGCCAGTCAGAATCGGCACCACCGAACGAGCATGACAGTCAGCGATCTGAGCGCGGGCGAGCTGTTGAAACTCGGCGACGGATGCGCTTTGCGTCACATCCATGATGTCGATCAGGTGATGGATTACTCCCCCACGTTCAGCCATCGAAGGCTTGGCCGTGCCAATATCCATCCCGCGATAAACCAGCATCGAATCAGCGTTGACGATGTCGGCGGCGATCCCGTCGCTGGCCAACAGGTGCGCCACATCCACCGCCGCAGCCGTTTTGCCGCTGGCGGTCGCACCATTGAGGGCAAGCACCGGGAGGGAAGTCATCCCGGCCATTGTCCAGCACCGGGCCGTTTCGGGCAGCTTCGACAAGCCCACTGGCCCGATTCGACTCTCACCGCTGACCTCGCCGACTATTTGATCGTGCCGCGAGTCGAAAGCGACAAAGGAATCAGCGAGTTTGAGGCTGCATGTGCCGAGGCCCACGCGTCACCACCGGGGGTTCGCCGCAGATCCGTGATCGGAGAATCCGCATTCAGATGATGCGGAGCTGCGTAGGTGATGTGTGCCCGGCCAATATCGCCAGGACGCGGCCGTTGAGCAGGATCGTCAGGAAGCTGCACATGGATCAGGCGATTGTCACGAGCCCGTCCGGAGATCCGGTGCGTAGCGCCATCTTTGCGACCTTCGCCATCAGCGAAGAGCACTTCGACCTCACGCCCGACCAGAGCCTTGTTCTCTTTCCAACTCACATCGTTGACCAGATCAACCAGGCGCTGGTACCGCTCGCTTACGACGTCCGCAGGCACCTGGT
This sequence comes from uncultured Propionibacteriaceae bacterium, assembly GCA_964458365.1. GTDB lineage: Bacteria > Actinomycetota > Actinomycetes > Propionibacteriales > Propionibacteriaceae > Propionicimonas. The sequence continues at coordinate 3,420 of CAYWIN010000093.1, read as the reverse complement.
TCGACATCAAGCCGGCAGGCGTGCCGGGACGGATCGAATACTGAAAGGTGAAGGCGGCGGCAAAACGCGCTTCGGCTACCACATCCAAAGTGGCTTGAAAGTCGGACTCGGTTTCGCCGGGAAAGCCGACGATCACGTCAGTTGTGATCGCCGCCTGCGGAAGTGCGTCCCGCACGCGGTCAAGGATCCCCAGGAATTTTTCGGCGCGATAGGAACGCCGCATCGAACGCAAGATCGCATCCGACCCGGACTGCAGCGGCATGTGCAGACTGGGCATGACATTGTGGGTCTCTGCCATCGCAGCGATCACGTCATCGCTGAACGCAGCCGGGTGCGGGGAGGTAAACCGGACCCGCTCGAGTCCATCGATCTCACCGCAGGCGCGAAGCAGTTTCGCGAACGCGCGGGGATCCCCAAACTCGACGCCATAGGTGTTCACGTTTTGTCCCAGAAGTGTGACTTCTTGAACGCCTTCCGACACCAGGGCCGAGATTTCTGCGATCACGTCCCCCGGGCGGCGATCAGTTTCTTTGCCGCGAAGCGAAGGCACGATGCAGAAGGTGCAGGTGTTGTTACAGCCGACGCTGATGGCGACCCACGCCGCATAGGCCGAGTCTCGCCGAGTAGGAAGTGTGGAGGGGAACTGCTCCAACGACTCGCGGATCTCCACCTGGGCGGCCTGATTTGCCCGGGCTCGATCCAACAGGGCAGGTAATGCGCCCAGGTTGTTCGTGCCGAAGACCACGTCCACCCAAGGCGCCTTTTTGACCACCAGATCGCGATCCTTCTGGGCCATGCATCCGCCGATCGCGATTTGCATTCCCGGGTGGCTCTCTTTCGCAGGCGCGAGATGCCCCAAGTTTCCGTACAGCCGGTTGTCAGCGTTCTCGCGCACAGCGCAGGTATTGAACACGACGAGATCGGCTTGCCTCCCATCGGTCACCGGTTCATATCCAGCAGCAATGAGGACTCCAGCAATGCGCTCGGAGTCGTGCACATTCATCTGGCAGCCGTAGGTGATCACCTCAAAGGTGCGGCAGGGCGCAGGGTCACGGGTCATCGCTTCGTGGTCTCTTTCTGCTGGCCACACTCGGCTGACCAGGCTAAATGAGCTTACCGGCTGGATCGCGCCACGGCGCTCGCCCTGGACTCGCGCACCACGGTGACACGAACATTTCCCGGCCCGACACCAAGGTCTTCCAGTTTGAGGGCCAACCGCGTCGCCAACCCAGACAGTGCAGAATCTTCGATGGCAGACGGTTCCACGATCACACGCAGCTCCCTCCCGGCCTGGACGGCGAAAGCCTGGCTGACTTCGGGAAGCTCACGCGCCGCGTCTTCGATCCGATTCAATCGCTCAACTTGCCTCGCCGCATTCTCGTTGCGCGCACCGGGACGCGCCCCACTGATGGCGTCGGCTGCTTGAACCAGCACCGCTTCCACACTGGCCGGTTCGATGTCGTCATGGTGGGCAGCAATCGCGTGCACCACGGCGCTGCCTTCACCGTGGGCCTGGGCGAACTCCGCACCGGCCAACGCGTGAGGCCCAGCGTGGGCGGGCAACGCTTTGCCCAAGTCGTGAAGAAACGCCGCACGGGCGGCGAGGGTGGAATCGGCCCCGACCTGCTCGGCAAGGCCTGCGGCCAGTTCGGCCGTCTCCGCCAAGTGTGCGAGCACATTTTGCCCATAGGAGGTGCGAAACCGGAGCTCGGCAAGCAACTCGATGATGCCCACATCAAGATCGGTAATACCCAGGCCGTGAGCGATTTCGCTCGCAGCCCGCACCGATTCGTCGGTCAAACGTTGTTCCACCTCGCGGTAGGTGTCTTCGATTCGTCCCGGATGCACCCGCCCATCGGCAATCAACTCCACCAAAGTGAGCCGCGCCAGTTCCCGCCGACGAGGCTCGAAGCAAGAGACCTCAACCATCGCCGGTGTGTCGTCAATCAGGAGACTTGCACCCGTGACCTGCTCAAAGCTGCGAATATTTCGACCATCCTTGCCAATCAGGCGGCCCTTCATCTCTTCTTGGGGAATGGGAACCTGAACCACCGAAACGTCTGCGCTCTGCGCCGCAGCCAACCGCTGGATGCTGTTGGCAATGACAGACCGCGCGCGGAACTCGGCTTCGGCCCGTGCGACAGACTCAATGTTGGCCGAAATCGCCAATGCCCTCTTCATGGCCTTTGACTCTGCCCGCGCCAGTACTTCCACCCGTGCCTGGTCAGGGGTGAGATCTGCGACCGCAGCCAAGGCGCGCTCGATGTCCTGGTTCCGATAAGAGAGTTTCAGCTGCTTCTCCGCTAGCTCAGCTTGCTGCCCAGAAAGTGCCTCCCGCGCGGCCTGGACGAGGCGATCGGCGTCGTTGAGCCGTTGCTCGCGTTCATCAAGAAGCTGCTCTCGCTTGTCCAGCGTTGAGCTCTTCGCATTGCCTGATCCCCACCGTCGAGCAACGACAAGGATCACGGCCAGCGCTACGCCCAAGGCCACCAAACTGATCAGGGCCAGGATCATTTCTTCCAGCAAGGCGACGCCCTTTCTCTGATTTCTGGACGCCTGCCGGTGCGCAGACCAGAAACAGCCAAATGTCGTGGGGTTCAGTCCGTGATCTCGGGGCCAAAGATCGTGCTCATCTGTGGCGCTATATCGCAACCACGGTAAGGGGCGACAAGGGGGCATGCAACTCCGTCACCTGTACCCCGCCGGCCTGTGTCAGATCTCCTGAGCCTCGGACTCACGCGCGTCCAAACCGTCAAGAACCTCTCGGGTGACTTGGGCGACGATCGACGAGCTGAACCCACGCCGAGCCAAAGCCGAGGCCAAACGCCGATAGCGCGCTGCCGGATCGGCCCGAACTAGTGCGGCGGCTTTGCGTTGCCCAAAAGCCCTGGCGACATCCAGATCACGATCAGCATCCAGTTCTGCCACCACTTGGTCGATGATCTCTCGAGACACTCCCTTGTCGGAAAGCTCCAAGATCAGCGCCCGCCGACTGCGTTGTCGCCGAACCCCTGCGGCCAGCCAGTCACGCGCGAAAACTTCATCGTCTATCAGCCCCACCTCGGTGAGGCGATCGAGGACCTCTCGCGTGGCGGGGGCGGGAACGTTGCGGCGTTCTAAAGCCCGCTCAAGTTCCGTCCGACTTCGCGCCCGTACGGTGAGCTGGCGCAACGCGATCTCTCGAGCCACCGCGACCGGATCCCCCTGAGGAGCCTGCCGGTCCTCAGGGGCCAGATTTTCCCCACACGACGGCACGTTGTCGTCGTTGAGATCGTCGCCGGAAGCGGGCTTACCCTGCATCGGTCTAGAACTCCACCTCGCCGGTCACCGGATCGACACCATCGGGCACGTCGCTCCCCTCACCACCGATACCCATCTGGGTCAAGATCCGCTGCTCGATCTCTGCGGCGACTTCGGGGT